>CAYVEQ010000017.1:25339-34456 GCA_964450835.1 uncultured Synergistaceae bacterium | reverse complement strand
GCGGCCCTCGTCACGGCATTCTTTTGCGGGGCACCCCTGCTTGCCTCTTCCGCGCCGGGGAAGAGCGGCCCGGAGCGTTCCTCCAAAGATGAGATTTTATTTTTGTTTTTCCATATAGAACGGTTGTTTTCATCAGCCGCGCTAAAGCGGGCTTCTTGCGGGATGTATCAGCTGAAATTAAATTAAAACTCAGATTAACGACGAGAGTGCTGCCTCTTATTTACTATCCGAATTGCGCTGATAAATGCTTTCATTTGCTCAGAAGGTTTTTTCGCATAAACGATTCCGTAAGGGATCGCATAATCCCATTCCATAGGCAACGTAACCACAGAAGGATGAATATCCGCCCATATATCCAGAGTCTCCATCAGATAATTCATCCGCTCGCACTCATTGAATGCCGAAGTATCATAGAAATCCGAAGCATCAGCCACTCTGACCCGGGGATGGTTTTCCGCGATATCATCACGCATTCGGCTCAGTACCGGAGTTTCTCTGCTTTTTATGATCATGAGAGTCTCTCCGTCCAAATCGGGCCAGGTGAGTCTGCTTTTCTTTGACAGACGGTGCTTCCTCGGTACGGCAACACGGCATGGCAGTTCGTCAAGCAGAAGGATGCTGTGCTGTTTCCGCCATTCGTCGGAATCACACGGCGAAACGAAGCAGTCGATCTGGCTTCCGAGCGAGGAAAGGGCAGCTCCCAGCCCTGCCGGGTCATCATCGAACGGGACAATGCGGATTTGAAAGGACAGTTCGTTGTCAATACCGTCATATAACTCGATCAGCCGTTTGCAGGGCCGCAGGATTGATGTGCCAATCCGGATGACGTCCTTCTCCGGCGCGGCAAGTTGAGCGGCTCTTTTGACTGCCTCGTCGGCAAATTCAATCATATGCTTTGCGTCTTCATATATAGATTTTCCGGCGGCTGTCAGCTTTGTCCCGTGATTGGTGCGCTCCAAGAGCTTTGCTCCGATCATCCGCTCCAGCTTGTTTATCTGATTCATGACGGAGGCCGGCGTGGTGTATAACACCTGCGCGGCTTTCATAAAGCTGCCACGGTCGGCAACCGTGATAAAAGTAATCAGTTCATGACGATACATAAAGGCATCCTCGTTTTTAGTTTTTCTAAAAACCATTATAACTTTTTTGCGGCTTCCGGGTCAACGAACCATTAAGTTAGAATACATGTATGCAGATGTTAGAAGGAATCTGCTCTTTTTATAGAAAACAATAAAATGTTTTCGGGAGGAATTTCTGATGAGTATGCGCTTTAATTTTTACAACCCGACGAACCTGATCTTCGGCAGCGGGACGCTTGACGAGCTTAGCAGGCAAAAATTGCCCGGAAGCAGGGCTCTCCTGCTGATCTCAAACGGAAAATCCGCAAGAGTCAACGGCTCTTTTGACAGGGTAACCAGCCAGCTGGCTAAGTCAGGTATCAACGTGGCAGTATTTGACAAGATTATGGAGAACCCGGTGAAAGATGTGGTAACGGAGGGCGCTGTTTTCGCAAGAAAAAACGGCTGCGATTTCATTGTCGCTCTTGGCGGCGGAGCCGTACTGGACGCTTCGAAAGCCGTGGCCGCTATGGCAACGAACCCGGGTGATTTGTGGGATTATGTAAACGGCGGCACAGGAAAGGGGAAACCGCTGGTAAATCCGCCCCTCTCCATTGTCGCGATCGCCACATCTTCCGGCACAAGCTCAGAGATTAACTGCTGGGGAGTGGTCATCAATCCCGATACCCACGAAAAAATCGGCTTCGGTTATCCAGAATTGACGCCTGTCCTTGCTATCGTCGACCCGGAACTGATGAAGACGGTCCCCCCGAAATACACGGCTTACCAGGGTTTTGACGCGCTGTTCCACAATACGGAAGTTATGATGTCAAATGGCGTGAATATCCTCAGTGAAGCGATCGCGCTTTCCGCTATTGAAAATATAGCGAAGTATCTGCCCCGTGCGGTCAGAGACGGCAGCGATCTTGAAGCCCGCGAACACATAGCATACGGGAGTACCATAGCGGGAATGGCCCTGCAGCTTACCAGCGCTGTCTCTCAGCATTCCATGGAACACGCAATGAGCGCTTTCCATCCGAACCTGCCCCACGGAGCCGGACTGATTATGATTTCAAAGAGCTTTGCCGAGTTCTTTATCGGGAAGCACGCCTGTGACGGTCAGTTTGTCAAAATGGCAAAAGTTATGGGAATACCGGACGCCGACAAACCCGAGGATTTTATCGCCGCGCTTGTGCGGCTTCAGAAAGAATGCGGAGTGGATGATCTGAAAATGAGCGAATACGGTTTCAAACCGGAGGAATCTATGAAATTAGCCATAAACGCAAGAGAAACCATGGGCGATTTATATCTCGCGAATCCATGTGAAATGTCAGATGATGAATGCGCCGGCATTTTTGATAAATCATATCGCTAAACAAAACAGGAAGGAGCATGAAAATGAAGAAAACAATCGCAGTGGTAGGAGCCGGAAAAGGTCTCGGAAACGGAGTCGCTGAAAAATTCGGCAGCAACGGCTTCCGTGTGATCCTTATGGCAAGAAGCGGGGAGAACCTCAAGAGATATGCATCGGACTTTGCGGCAAAGGGCATTGAGGCGCATACGCAGACGGCGGATGCGGCCGACTTCGATGCCTTTGCAAAAGCTTTCCGGACAGTCACCGAAACCTATGGAATGCCGGATGTGCTGTTTTATAACGTCGGCGTTACCATAGCGGACGCTGAGACGGAAATAACCTCCCGTACACTGATAGAACGGTATGCGGCAGATGTGGCGGGAGCATATAACTGCATCAGCCTGGCGGACACGGAAGAGTTTGCCGCAAAGAAGGGTGCGATCTTGATTACAGGCGGAGGACTTGCTATCCGGCCTTATGCCGGCTATCTGCCGCTTTCCATGGATAAGGCCGCGCTGCGGGCTATGATCCTGGCGCTTTCTCCCGTCCTGAAGGAAAAGGGCATATATATCGGCACGGTCCAGGTAACCGGAACCGTCGGCTCCAATAACTTCTACGCGCCCGAAATAATTGCGGAGGAGTTCTGGAAACTTTATGTGCAGCGGGAAACTTCAGAAATTATTCACTGAAGTGCATTTTTGAGCGGAGCCGCCTGTACTGCGGACGGCTCCGCCGCTTTGCGGATGAAAGACGCCGCACTCCGGCGCAGATCGGACTTGCACGGGTTCTTGCCGGCGGAGATTTTATCGTTCCCATTTCCGGAATGCGAAAAGAGTAACACATTATTTGAAAAATCCCGGCGCGGCAAATGCGGAGCTGTCTCCGGCGGAATATCTGTCTGCGGAACACGTGACGGCCGGGATATTAAGAAACTCGGGACAATCCCTGACAATACGGATAAGTAAGGAGCAAGATGTATGAACCGGAAAATACTCATTCTGAACGGAGCCGCAAGAAAGAACGGCAGCACCGCCGAATTGGCGGAGGCTTTTGCGGAGGGGGCAAGGTCCGCTGGAAACGGGGTAAAGAGTTTTTACCTCGCCGGCATGAATATCCGCGGATGCAAAGGATGCTTACGGGCAAGCAATGATCCCAAAAGCCCGTGCAGTCAAAAAGATGACATGGAACAGATCTATGCCGAATTTGAAGACACTGACGTTATAGCATTTGCGTCGCGCTGTATTTCTGGACAATCACGGGAACTCTTAAAACTGCCGCCGACCGGTTATACGCGGAGCTGGAATGCCTGGGATATGTCAGGTTCCCCAAAAAGAGCGTCCTTCTGATGACTGCAGGCGGCAGCGATTACTTTCAGGCCCTTACCTGGTATCATACTTACGAAAAAAATCTCGGATGGAAAAACATAGGCGAGGTGCTGGGTGCCGGAAAGGTTAACGAGGCACGCCGGCTTGGCGCCTCTATTTAACGATGGAGATGAAAATAGAAAAATGGAACATATAATTCTGAACAACGGCATAAAAATGCCGCTCCTTGGATACGGTACATATCAGATACCTCCGCGGATTACAGAGCGGTGCGTCTTCGACGCGCTGAGCGTCGGTTACCGTTTGATTGACACCGCGCAGTGCTACGGAAACGAGCATGCCGTCGGCCTTGCCTGCAGAAAATCAGGAATCCCGCGCTCTGAACTTTTTATAACGACGAAACTGTGGGGCTGCCGCGGCTATCAGGACACGCTCCGCTCAATCGACGGCTCCCTGAAGAAAATCGGCATGGACTACATCGACCTGCTCTTAATACATGAGCCTGCCGGGGATGTGCATGAGATTTACCGCGCGATGGAAAAAGTTTACGGAGAAGGAAAGCTTAAAGCTATCGGCGTTTCCAATTTCCTGAGTGATCGTTATCTGGATCTGGTAAACCATTGCGCGTTTGTTCCCGCGGTCAACCAGGTGGAGACACATGTCTTCCGCCAGCAGAGGAATCTGCGCCGGCTCGAAATTCAAATCGGCACAAAGCATGAGAGCTGGTCGCCGCTTGCCTGCGGCCAGAACGGTTTTTTCAGGAATCCGGTTTTGATTGACATTGGCAGGCGATATGGAAAAAGCTGTGCACAGGTCGGGCTTCGCTTCCTCTGTCAGCAGGATATCGTGATCATCCCGAAATCAACGCATATCGAGCGGATGAGGGAGAATCTGGACATCTTTGATTTTGAGCTTACCGAAGATGAAATAAAACGGATGGAAGCGCTTGATCTGGACAGGAGCCTCTTCGGGTGGTGGTAAAGACGGGAAAGAAAATGACCTGCGTCTCGCGCCGGAATAAAAAACCTTTTCTTGCTCAAATTCCGCAAGTTCCCGCCCGTACGCACGGCAAGTTTTTGATGCCCCGGCCGAATATTGCCATTGCGGGGCGCTGGAGTATAATTACTGCATTGTTTCGCGGCAAAAGCATTAAAAAACCCCGTTCCGGCGAAAAGAAAGGAGCTGTATGACGCTGTTTTCCGGAAAAAATTTATCCGAACAAAACCGTAAAAGGAGGAATTATTTATGGCAGCGAAATCTTTTAAGAACATCAAATTGCCGCACACTTTTGTCATTCTTTTCTTTCTGATCGTGCTGGTTACCGTCGGCACGTACGTTCTGCCGGCTGGAGTCTATGACAGAATCACAGACCCGGCTACCAACCGCTCCATCGTTGACCCGTCCACATTCCACATGGTGGAGTCGACGCCCGTAAGCCCGTTCGACATGCTTATGGCTGTTTACAAAGGACTTGTCCAGGGAGCCGATATTATCTTCTTTATCATGGTAGTGTACGGCGCGTTCTATCTGATGCTGAGCTCCGGAGCGCTCAACGCCGCCATCGGTTCGCTGCTGCGCGTGACAAAAGGCAAGAACGCTTTTGTTATCCCGCTTTTCATGTATCTTTTCGCGACGGGGTCGGCATTCTTCGGGCTGTTTGAGGAGGCGTTCGGTTTCATACCGGTCTTTGTGGGGCTGGCAATCGCGATGGGCTATGACGCGATTGTCGGTATGTCGGTCGTGGCGATGGGCTGCGGTCTCGGCTTCGCCGCGGCATTTATGAACCCCTTTACCGTCGGACTGGCCCATAAGTTCGCCGAGCTGCCGCTTTTCTCCGGCCTTGAGTTCCGCGTGGTTTCATGGTTCGTCTTTGTCACTATGGGCGTTGTCTGGACAATGCGCTACGCCGCGAAAATCAAAAAAGACCCCGACAAGAGCCTTATGAAGGATATCGATATGGGCGCGCTCGCGATGGATCACAGCGAGCTTATCGCGTCCAGACTCACCGGACGCCACGCGGCCACACTGCTCGTCTTCGCAGCAGGCCTCGGCTTTCTCGTCTGGGGTGTGCTTTCGCGGGGCTGGTATTTTGACGAGCTGTGCGCCCTTTTCCTTGCGGTAGGGATTATCTGCGGCATCATCAACGGATACGGCCCCAGCCGCATCACAGAGATTTTCACGGAGGCATGGAGAGATATTCTCGTCGGCGCATGCGTCGTCGGCGTTTCGCGCGGCGTTCTCGTCGTCATGCAGCAGGGGCAGATTATCGACACGATAATCTACGGCCTGGCCACCCCTCTAAAATTCCTCCCGAAATGGCTCGCGGCGGAGGGCATGCTCTTCGTTCAGACGCTGATCAACTTCCTTATACCGTCCGGTTCCGGACAGGCGGCGACTACGATACCGATCATGGCCCCGCTTTCCGATATACTCGGCATATCGCGCCAGATAGCGGTTCTGGCATATCAGTACGGCGACGGCTTCTCGAACATATTGTGGCCGACGGCTGTGCTTCCGATTCTGTGCGGACTTGCCAAGGTCCCGATCGAGAAGTGGTGGAAGTACTTCGTGCCCTTCTTCTTCATTCTGTTCGCCGTGCAGATGGCGTTTATTTTCGTCGCGGTAATGATTAACTACCAGTAGAAAGACGGAAGATGGCAGATTTTGACCTGCTGATTAGAGGAGGGGATGTTCTCCTTCCCGAATCTTCAGAGCCTGAAAGAGTGAATATAGCGGTTCTCGGCGGAAAAATCGCCGCGCTGACAAAGGCGGAACCAGCGGCAAAGGAAGTTGTTGACGCGCGCGGCCTCTGCGTCGCGCCCGGTTTTGTCGACACGCATATGCACGACGAGGAGGTCGACGACGGGAACACCGTCGAACTGGCGCTCCTGCGTCAGGGCGTCACGACGGCAATCGCCGGCAACTGCGGCACGGGGCCGCTCTCGGCCGATATTAAGCCATACCGCAAGACCCCGTGGCTCAACCTGGGTTACCTGACAGGGCATACGGCGCTCCGCGAGAAAGCCGGAGTGACGGATATTTACGCCGCATCTCCGCATGAAACCTTCGCCTTGATGAGCGATATGCTCCGCAATGAGCTTGGGAACGAGGGTTCTTTCGGCCTTTCCTTCGGGCTGGAGTATATGCCGAACACATCGCGCGAGGAAATTGAGGCACTTTTGGCGACCGCCGCCGCTTTCAAAAATATCTGGGTGTCCGTGCATATCCGCAGCGACGGCCCCGCTGCGGTTGACTCCGTCGACGAGATTATCGGCTACGCGAAGAAATATCCTCTGCGCTTCCAAATATCGCACACGGGCAGCATGTGCTCTTTCGGCCACATGGACGAGGTACTCGACCATATATCCGCCGCATCGGACAGCGGATGCGATATTACCTTTGACTGCTACCCCTACGACGCTTTCTGTTCGTACCTTGGCGCTGCCTTGTTCGACGAGGGGTTCGCAGGGCGCTGGGGACGCGGCTGCGAATATCTGGAGGTCGGCAGCGGCCCCTGCCGCGGCAAATTCCTCTCGGAAGACGGACTTTACGAAAAGCTCCGCCGCAAAGCCCCCGAAACTCTGATTATCGCCCACGTGATGAACGGCGCCGAAGTGGAAAAGTGCCTTATGCATCCGAGATGCGCCGTCGCCTCCGATTCCATTCTCCTCAAAGGGCACGGCCACCCGCGCGCCGCCGGCACTTTCCCGCGAGCGATAAATACCATGACGAAAAACGGCCTCTCCCTCGCCGAGGCTGTGCGAAAATGCACCGCGCTTCCGGCATCCATGGCCTTTCTGGACAAGCGCAAGGGGGTCATAAGAGAGGGAGCTGACGCAGATTTCGTAATCTTTGACCCGGCGCGGCTGCGCGACAGGGCGACTTTTGCCGAGGAGCTTCTCCCCCCGGAAGGCATAGAACGGGTTATCGTCGGCGGAAAGACGGCAGTGCGCAAAAACGAAATCGTCGGCGGGCCTCACGGGAAGCTGCTTTCCCGCGCATAACAAGACGCGGCTTCGCCGGCGCGAGTAACGACAGAGAGGAAGGTTGACATGACGGATCTCCGAGAGATGATTGCGGAGCTTGATAAAAATATCGAGACACACGCCCCCGCGATGGCGACCATGAGCGACGGCTTCGCCGCTCATCCCGAAGTTTCGGGAGAGGAGTTTGAAACAAGCAGGGAAATCGTCCGCGTACTGAAAGAGGCCGGCTTTGTCGTCGAATATCCCGTAATGGACATTCCGACGGCCTTTCTGGCCCGCTGCGGCAAAGGCGGCGCGCCTAAGGTCGCGGTCATCACGGAATACGACGCGCTGCCGGAGATAGGGCACGCCTGCGGTCACAACCTGCACGGCTCAATGTCCGTGCTGACGGCGCTTGCCCTCTTCCCGATACTGAAAGAAGCTGACTGCGAACTGCTGGTAGCGGGCACTCCCGCCGAAGAGACCAACGGCGCCAAAGTGAAGATGGCAGCCGAGGGACTCTTTGATGACTGCGATTTCGCGATGATGATCCACTCCAGCTGCGGCGAAAGCATGGTCGATTACCGTTCGCTCGCGATGGACGCTCTGGAATTTACTTTTACGGGCAAGACCTCGCACGCCGCCTCCGCCCCTTGGGAGGGACGCAACGCCTTAAACGGCCTGCAGCTCTTTTTCCACGCTATCGATATGCTCCGCCAGCATCTGCTGCCGGACGCGCGCATGCACGGCATCGTATATGACGGGGGAACCGCCGCTAACATCGTACCCGAGCGCGCGATAGGGCGTTTTTACTTCCGCGCCCCGAAACGGGCCTACCTTGACGAGATAATCAAAAAAGTTCAAAATTGCGCGCGCGGCGCCGCCCTCGCCACCGAAACGGAAGTAAGCTCCCGCCACTTCGAGGCCAGTTTTATGGATATGCTTCCCAACGGCCCGGCGGAAGAAATGGCGAAAAAATACTTTGCCGAACTCGGCGTGGCAACCGTTCCTTGCGAAGGCTTCAAGGGATCGTCCGATATGGGCGACGTTTCTTACAGATGTCCCGCGCTGCAGCCGGAGCTTGACATTGCCGGCGAGAGGATTGAGGGCCATACGCGCGCCTTTGCCGAGGCGACGGTAAAGCCCTTCGCCCACGAGGCGATGAAAAAAGGCGCGAAGATCATCGGCCGCTGCATGCTTAACGTGATAGCCGACAAAGAACTGCGCGAGAGGATCCGTAAAAGTTACGACGAAGAACTCACGGCCTCAAAAAAGTAGAAACGCACGGAACGCCGCCTCTGCGGTGTAAGAAAGAGCAAGAGCCGCCGGAGAAATCCGGCGTCGCAAACTGACTGCCGCAAGGAAACGCGCCACGCCGAATCCGTTGCGAATCATCCGCGCGCAGGCGCAGTAGC
>CAYVEQ010000017.1:0-25239 GCA_964450835.1 uncultured Synergistaceae bacterium | reverse complement strand
AGGAAACGCGCCACGCCGAATCCGTTGCGAATCATCCGCGCGCAGGCGCAGTAGCCCAACAGCATAAAAATAAACACGCCTATCTGCATATAACGTGCATATATGGCGTGTTTTCTTTGAGTTTTATGCAATATAATATAACAGCATACACACAGAGAGGATTGGTGTGAATCATGAGAAGGAACAAACTTGTCGCGCCTGTTTTAAAATGGGTTGGCGGCAAAAGACAGCTTATTGAAACATTCACACCGCTTCTTCCCTCAAAAATAACGTCCTATTGCGAACCTTTTGTAGGCGGCGGGGCATTGCTGTTTCATTTACAGCCTAATGTGGCCTATGTAAATGATATTAACACGGATTTGATTTGCACCTACACGATTATAAAAGAAAAAGTTGACGAACTTATTGACGAACTGAAAAAATATAAAAATGAGCCGGAATTTTTCTATGCTGTTCGTGATTGGGACAGAGACAGAAAAAGATACAATTCTCTTTCAGACGTTAAAAAGGCCGCTCGTATGCTTTATTTGAATAAGACGTGTTACAACGGATTGTATCGTGTCAACAATGCCGGCGAATTCAATTCGCCGTTCGGGAATTACCGCAATCCTAATATTGTCAATGAACCTGCATTAAGGGCGGTCAGCGCATATTTTAACGCCGCTGCGGTGAATTTTTCGTCGGTTGATTATGCGGTTGTTTTAACGGGTGTTTCAAAAGGAACCTTTGTATATCTTGACCCGCCTTATGACCCTATATCCGAAACTTCAAGTTTTACAGGATATTCAAAAGGCGGATTTTCAAAGGATGAACAAGCAAGGCTTCGTGAATGTTGCGACGATTTAGACAGGCGGGAGATAAAATTCATGCTCTCCAATTCCGCCACGCCTTTTATACTGAAACAATACTCAAAATATAATATTACGCTTGTACAAGCTAAACGTGTGATAAATTCAGCAGGCGACAAGCGCGGCGACGTTGATGAAGTCGTGGTGAGAAACTATGAATGACGCAAGTTTGAATGACATCGCATGGAAAAGTCTTTTTGATAAATACGACATCCTCCGCCATATTGAAAAAGACGGCTCATTCAAAATATCCGCTGCGCAGATAAAAGAATTCCGCGAACCTCGCTTAATGGCAAAATTTGACCACATGGCAAATCTTCCGAAACTGTTTTCAGATAATAAATTAGCTATATTGCCTTTAACACGCG
The DNA here is from genome assembly GCA_964450835.1 of uncultured Synergistaceae bacterium. Taxonomy (GTDB): domain Bacteria; phylum Synergistota; class Synergistia; order Synergistales; family Synergistaceae; genus Caccocola. Next base: position 24,023 of record CAYVEQ010000017.1, on the reverse strand, counting down.
GTGATTACGTCATCTCGCATTTTGCCGCTTATCATAAATTTGAAACGGCCGATTCTTCCGCTGTTACAAAAGTATCTCTGCCCGCGCATATACAGAGTTTAGACGGCAATGATATCAAAAGCGAAGCGATAGCGTTAAATTGTGCCGTTGCTTCCGGCATCGTCGCCGATTTTACGGGAGAGAGCGATATTTTTGCGACAGTTTCGGGCCGCATGGGCTCGTGAGAATTCTCTTTTTATATTGACGATATTCGGTCCGGAACTAGGCACCGTATTAAAATATATAATTCACAGATTGAGATAGACGCCGCCTATGAAGGAAATTCAGCTTTGACATTATTTGAGGCGAAAAGAGATCTGTCGGAGGACTTCCTCATCAGACAGCTATATTATCCCTTTCGTGTTTGGCATAACCGTATAAAGAAGAAAACAGTAAAACCGATTTTTCTTGTTTATTCCAACGGCATTTACAGACTGTACGAATACAAGTTTGAAGATCTGAATAATTACAGTTCTTTGCATTTGATTAAGCAGAAAAATTATTCCATAGAAGATACCGCTGTTTCTTTGTCGGATATACTAGCTGTATTGGGTCGTGTCTCAATAGTCAAAGAGCCTGAAATCCCATTCCCGCAAGCTGACAAATTTGAAAGAATTATAAATCTTTGCGAATTAGTCGGCACACAGGAATTAAACAGAACGGACGTTACGGAAAACTATGATTTTGATTCGCGACAAACAAATTACTACACAGACGCCGCGCACTATTTAGGGTTGCTTGACAAAAGAAAAGAAAACGGGACACCGTTTTATTCTTTGAGCGATGCAGGGCGGCGGCTTTTCAAGCTCGGGTTTAAGGAGCGTCAGTTAGCTTTTTGTGAAACCATACTATCCCACAAGGTTTTCAATTCCGCTTTACGTCTCTGTTTCAAAAAAGGCGCTATGCCGTCAACCGAAGAGATAGTCGAAATAATGAAACAATCGGAAATTTTTCAAGTCGGGAGCGATTCCACATTTACCCGCCGTTCTTCAAGCGTCAAAGGATGGATAAACTGGATTGTATCTTTGATTAACGAATAGACTGAGAATGAAGAAATGCCTAAGCATATCACATAGCTCAACACCGGACGAAGACGGTTACGACGTTGTCGTTCCCGGAAATCCGAACGTGCCGACAATGTGTTCAAAACTGTAGAATATTGTGGCGGCCTCAGCGGCGGCAAAAAGAAAAGGAAGATCGGAATAGACAAAAACCGACTTTGCCTAAATGAGGGGAGAATACACTGTTTATCCGTTTTTGTACCGGACAAACAATATAATATAAATTTACCCTGAATGCCAAATCCGTTAAGCGTTAAATCCAGCCGTAATTGAAGCAGCGGAACAGAAAAATCATTGTGAAAACAAAAAAGTAACGCCAGACGCATGCATAGCAAGCCTGCTTTTTCCTTTTTTACTTTGCATTGTCGGTCTGTTAAGTAAAGCACCAAGCCTTTGCCCCGTCTGACATGTCAATGCATGTTTCATACAGAACCCCATGTTTATCCGGTATAGCGGGGCTGTATCCATTTACCCAAAAGTTACCATATATACGGGAGCCGAGAAGAGCTTTAACATCAGCGCTGGCAAAACAGAGCGGAATCTTTTTCTTGCTTGTATTCAGCGTCATCCGTGCAATGCAGGCGCCACAAAGAGCCGTAATAAAATAAGCCTTTCCCGATCTTCCTGACAAGTTCTATTCTGATTGGTATCGCGGGCAGGATCTGTATTCAAATCAGTTATACCGATTGTCGTGCTTCCCGTACCGAATCGCGCGCCGCGGGCCTCTCTTTTTACTGTCAAAAAACAAGCCCGCCAGTCCCGTCTCCTAAGTTCGCACGCAGCAACCCGCCTTGCGCCGCTCGCAAAAAACGCCGGAGACTTGCTCCGGCGTTCTGTCGTTATGTTTTTCTGCGCTCTTCAGACCTGCGTTACTTGCCGAACACTTCCTTCGCGGCTTTGCGCGAAATTTCGATTCCGCGCTGAATGTCTTCGAGCGGGACGTTCAGCGCCGGACGGAAGCGGACGGTTTTGCTGCCGCAGCCTAAGATAAGCATATTATTTTTGTGGCAGGCCTTCAGCAGTTTGTCGCGCAGTTCAGGCGTGCAGATGTCGTAGGCGCACATAAGCCCCTTGCCGCGGACATTGCCGATGTACCCGGGGAACTCCGCCTCGAGTTCCTTGAGTCCCCTGTAGAGCGCGGGGCCGGCGACGTTGCTGACGTAGTCGAGAATTTTCTCGTCACGGTAGATTTCAAGGTATCTCTGCGAACGCACCATGTCTACAAGGTTCCCGCCCCATGTTGAGTTCAGGCGGCTCGACACGCTGAAGCAGTTGTTCTCGACTTCGTCGATTTTCGGCCCTGCGATGACGCCGCATATCTGAGCTTTTTTGCCGAATGAGAATAAATCCGGCTTAATAGGCGCATGGTGCTGCCACGCCCACATTTTGCCGGTGATCCCCATGCCGCTCTGGACTTCGTCGAAGATGAGGAGCATTTCGTTTTCGTCGCATATCCTGCGCAGCTGCTCGAAGAACTCTGTGCGGAAGTGGTTATCCCCGCCTTCACCCTGTATCGTTTCGATGATTATGGCCGCGTGTCCGTCCGGGTCGTTCATAATCGCGTGCTTGATCTGTTTTACCGCCTGTGCCTCGAGCCACTCGACCTCGCCTGTGTGTTCCTCAAGCGGGAATGTGATCTTCGGGTTGATGATGCGCGGCCAGTCGGTGAATTTGGCGTAGCGCTGGTGCTTGTTCGGGTCGTTGGTGTTCGTAACGGAGAGAGTATACCCGCTGCGCCCGTGGAATGCCTCGTTGAAATGAATGATCTTTGTGCCCTTGCGGCCGTCGTATGCCTCGCCTGGGGTGATTTTGCCTTTCTGTAGAAGTTTCTGTATTTTCCAGTCCATTGCGGCTTTGAAGGTGTTTTCCACCGCGAGTGTACCGTAGTCGATGAGGAAGATGTGCTTGTAGCCTTCGGGTACCGCCACTTCGCCGAAAGTCTTCACAAACTCAGCCATTTCCTGCGTGTAAATGTCGGAGTTCGCGACCTTGTTGATGGCGGCGCGGAAGATTTTTTCCTTGAATTCCTCGTTGGCGAGCTTGGGATGGTTCATTCCAAAGGGCGACGAGGCAAAGAATGTATAGAAGTCAAGCCAATCCGTACCTGTGACGGAATCTATCACATGGCTGCCCTTGGACTTTTCCATGTCAATGACGATGTCGAAACCGTCGCGAAGAAGCAGAGACGCTATTGTTGAAAAAACTTCTTTCGGCGGAACTAAAAAGCTGGTCGACATTTCGATAACCTCCCGATGTTATAAATTTGATTTGCCTGCGTTAAGAACGTTACGCAAAACTCCATTGCATTTTGTATTCTACATTCTAAATTTAATAAAATCAAGCGCCTATTTCCAGAATATGATTATAAAATTTTAACTGTTTATTAAAATATTATAAGATTTTTTAATAAATATTTATAAAATCTGTTCGATGCAAGCCTCTTTGCCGCCTTTACGCAGAGGAGGGAACTCTCTTTACCCGCAGCTAACCGCCGTCGATTCGACGACGGTTCATCTTTTGAAAATTCGGTGAAATATACAATAAAAGGCGGTAAAAACAAGGCGCGTAGCCGGCCGCCCGGCAAAAAACCGGACGCTCCTCCGGCGGGTCGTCCGCGAAAAACTGCCTTTGAGTTATTCCGACGCTTTTAAAGCGCGCCTGATTTTTCTTATAACTCGGCCGCCGCTTCAAACGCCAGGAATTTGTATATAAGCTCCGGCCTGTAATGGCTGCCGTTCCCCATGCCGGGGCAGAAGGAGGCGTAGTAATCCCAAAGCCGCCGGTCCGTCAGGAGCGAGGGCCAGAAAGGGAAGAGACGGCACTGAAGCGGGCGGACTTTGTATATTCCGCATTTTTTTGTGGCGCCGTCGAGAAAAAGACAGTCGTAGTTTTCCTTTTCTTTTATACAGCACCGTCCGTTTATTCTGGCAAGACACTCTTTTCTGAAGGAAATCTCGTCCATGCCGAGCTCCGAAGCGATTTTCGCCAGCTCGCGCTGCGTCACCCGTATTTCCCCGGGCTCGCCGCCGCAGCAGCGCCCGCAGCTGCGGCATGAAAAATCAAGACCTTTCTCTTCCCACCAAAGGGGCATTATCTTTTCGTTATCCCTTTTTTCGATGAGAGGTAGACGGCGCCCGTTTCTTTCAGTTTGTCGAGCGATTCGAGAGCTATGCCGGTGCCCAGCGCGACACATTCGCTCGCGGACTCTGCGACCATGGCGTTTATCTCGGTCTCTTCCATTATGAGTTCCGCTATGCCGCGCAGTGATGCGCCGCCGCCGGTCAGAATGATGCCGCGGTCCATGACGTCCGCAGAAAGCTCCGGTGGCGTCTTTTCGAGCACGCGCTTTATCCCGGCGATTATCGAATTTACCGGCTCTTCGATGGCGCGCGCTATATCGAGGCTTGAAACCATTACCTGGCGGGGAAGCCCCTGCACGAGGTCGCGCCCCCGTATGTCAACGACTTTTTCGGGCGAGGCGGTCTTCGGGTCGCAGGCGCCGATCTGTTTTTTTATATCTTCCGCCGTCTGCTCGCCGATTGCCAGGTTGTACTGCTTGCGCATGTAACGGACAATCGATTCGTCGAATTTGTCGCCGCCGACACGAAGCGATTCGTAGACGACCAGCCCGCCGAGCGATACTATCGCTATATCAGTCGTGCCGCCTCCGATGTCGACCACCATGTTGCCGACAGGCTCGCCGACCGGCATATTAGCCCCGATGGCCGCCGCCATCGGCTCCTCGATAAGGTACGCCTCTTTCGCGCCGACCTCAAGCGCCGCTTCAAGGACGGCTCTGCGTTCCACATCGGTCGCGCCGGCGGGAACTCCGATCATAAGGCGGTGGCGCACAAGGCGCTCTATGCCGTGGGTGACTTTTTTCATAAATTCGCGGAGCATTACTTCCGTCATGGTGTAGTCCGCTATGACACCGTCGCGGAGAGGCCTGATGGCCACGACGTTGCCCGGCGTTTTGCCGATCATCACTTTCGCGTCCTCGCCTACCGAAAGTATTTTTCCCGTCGATTGGTCGATGGCGACGACCGACGGCTCGCGCAGCACAATGCCCTTCCCCTTCACAAATACAAGTACCGTCGCCGTCCCAAGGTCAATGCCTATGTCTTTATTCCACAAAATCCGTCAGCCTCCCGTTTTATAGAGAAGTCCCGCCTGCCTAACATATTCCGTTCGAATATTTATTTTACCATATCGGGCTGTTGTAGAGCGCTTTCCAGAACCACAGGCCGCAGGCGGGAAATGTGCGCCCGCCGTCCGCGCGCGTACTGCGTTCGGCGTCAAGCAGCACGCCGATTTCATCGGGGCGTATTTTGCCGAGCGCCGCGAGCTCAAGGCTGCCAAGTATTATCCGCACCATATTGTGCAGGAAGCCGTCCCCGCGTATCTGAAAGACCACAAGTCTGCCGCGCCTGACAAGCCGCGCTCTCTCCACGCTGCGCACGGTGCTTCGCACGCCGTCCTCAAGACGGCAGAAATTGCGGAAATCGTGCCGCCCTTCAAGAAATTTCGCCGCTCTCGCAGCAGCGGTCCAGTCGTAACCGCCGTACTTCAGCCACGCGGCGTAACGCTTAGCGTGCGGATATATCGAGCCGGAATTCCAAATAAAATATCTGTACTCGCGCGAAACGGCGCTGAAACGCGCGTGAAAGCGCCCGTCGACGCGGGCCGCGCGCATTACGCTGACGCCGGGCGGCAGGTGCGCGTTCAAGGCGAGCGTCAGGCCGCGCGGCTCCCATTCGCGCCTCATGTCAAAAGAGCAGACCTGCGCCCTGGCGTGTACACCGGCGTCGGTGCGCCCAGCTCCCGCGACTGCCACATGCCCGCCGTCAAGAGCCGCTGCGGCCTCCTCCATCGCCAGCTGCACTGTGGGAAGCCCCGGCTGCAGCTGCCAGCCGTGGAACAATCCCCCGTCATAGCTGACTTCCGCAGCGTACCTCACGGCAGCATCACGAGCGCTCTGTCAAAGAGCGAAAGCAGCGCGGCTATCGCGGCGAAGCCTGCCAGAGCCATGCTGTCTGCGCGCCGCCAGACAAGCGGGCGCATCCTCGTGCGCCCCTCGCCTCCCGCGTAACCGCGCGCCTCCATGGCTGTGGCAAGGTTGTCCGCGCGTTTGAAGACTATGACAAAAAGCGGAATCAGGACGGGAATGTAGGCTTTCGCCCGCTTTAAGGGCCCTCCGCTGTTGAAATCCGCGCCGCGCGACTTCTGTGCTTTTATAACGCGGGACGTCTCCTCAAAAAGCGTCGGGATGAAGCGCAGAGCTATTGTAATCATCATAGCGGTGTCGTGCGCCGGAAAGCCGGTTCTTTTCAGCGGGGACATCAGCCCCTCAAGGCCGTCGGAAATTTTCGCGGGCGTCGTCGTGAAGGTAAGCAGCGAGGCAAACATGACAAGATAAATAATCCGAAGCGCCATAGCCGAACCCAGCGCAGCGCCTTCCATTGTGGCCCGCGCTCCGAAAAGCGAAAATATAACCTTGCCGGGCGTGAGGAACAGATGAAACAAAGAGGTGAAAATCACAAGGACAATCACAGGGCGCGACGAGGCGGCCACAAGGCGGAAAGGCAGGCGCGACGCGCGCGCGAGGGCGTAAAGCACAAGGCCGCAGAGGACAAAGGCAGGCAGAGAGCGCAGCATAAAAACAGAGACCATCGCGATGAGAGCCGAAAGTATCTTCGCGCGCGGATCCAGCCCGTGTACGAAAGAATCCGCCGGTATATACTGTCCGAGCGGAATTTTATCAGGCGACGCCATTTTTTCTCTTTCTTATCTCGTCAATCAGCCCGTCGACGCTCCACGCAAGGCGCCCGATTTTTCCTGCCGCGAAAAGCTCGGCCGCGATATCTAAAATTTCGGGCAGCGCGAGGCCCTTTATGTCCCGTGACGCGACAAAGGCGGCGGCCTCATCCGGCGTCCCCCAAAAGATTGCCCGCCCTTCCTCAAGCAGCAGCACCCTGTCGCTCATCTCAAGCGCGAACTCTATATCGTGCGTTATTATGACGACTCCCGTGCCGCGCGCGGCAAAATTTTTCAGCATAGAAGCAAGCGACGCTGCGGCGAAGCAGTCAAGGCCCGCCGAAGGCTCGTCAAGCACCAGATAATCGGGACGCGCCGCTATGACGGAGGCTACCGCGACGGCGCGCTTCAGGCCGCCCGATAAGCCGTAGGGAGAGGCGTCAAGCAGCTCTTCGTCAAGACCCGCTTCGCGAGCGGCAAGGCGCACCCGCGCCGTGAGTTCCTCCCCGCTGATTCCCCAGTTCCGCGGTGCGAAAGCTATCTCGTCAAACACTCTCTCTGAAAATATCTGTTCTTCCGGATACTGAAAGACAAGCCCGACGCGCCTCAGCACCTCTCTTGCCTCTTGCGCGCCTTTCGCGGCCTCATATCCGTCTACAATGACGCGCCCGCGCTGCGGGATAATGAGGCCGTTTAAGTGCTGCGCCAGAGTTGACTTGCCGCTGCCGGTGTGGCCCAGAACGGAAACTGTCATACCGCGCTCCACGCCGAAAGAAACGCCGCGCAGCGCCGGCCGTCCCGAGGGCAGCCCCTCGTTGTATGTATAGCTGAGATTTTCTACAACAATCGGCATAATTCTTCTTTCAAGGCTTCCGTGCCTTGCGGCTCGTCTTCGATAAGCCCTGCGTTCTTCAGCCTTTCGGCGAGAGTTTCAAGCGGCGGCTTGCGAAGGCGCGCCGCGGCGAGTTCAGCTTCGCTTTTGCGCAGGAAACGTGATGCGGACATATCGCAGAAAATCCGGCCTTCCGCCAAAACCACGGCGCGGTCGGCGCGGCGTATCTCCTCCAGACGGTGTGTAACCTCTACGACTGTAACGCCCTTCTTGTGCTCGCGGGCGATAATTTCGGTAAATTCAAGCCGCGAGCGCGGGTCAAGCATAGAAAGCGCCTCGTCGAGCAATATCGCGCGGGGGCGCATCGCCAGCGCCCCCGCGAGAGCGAGGCGCTGCTTCTGGCCGCCTGAGAGCGAAGATACAAGGTCGAGCCGCCTCTCCCAGAGTCCCGCAGCTTTAAGAGATTCCTCAACCCGCAGACAGATCTCGCCGGGCGGACAGCCGATGTTCTCCGGGCCGAAGGCGGCTTCCTCCTCGACTACCGCGGCCACTATCTGATCTTCGGGGTTCTGAAAAACAATGGCTACGTCTCCCCGCGGATTTTTCTTTTTCGCTTCGCGTGTGTCGCGTCCTAGGACAAAACAAAAGCCCTGCGTGGGTGTCAGCAGGGCGCATAAAATCTTTAAGAGTGTAGATTTACCGGAGCCATTGGAACCAAGAAGAGCAACCCACTCGCCGGCGCGGATTTCGAGATTGATGCCGCGGAGAACCTTTACGGCTGAATCCGCGTAAGCGAACTCCGCGCCTTTGAGAGTAAATTGTATTTCTTGCTCCATACCAAGGTGTTAGTCTACGAGCTGAATTACAGCCATCGGCGACGAGTCGCCTATGCGGGCCCCGATCTTGACTATTCTGGTGTAGCCGCCGTTACGCCCGGCGTACTTCGGCCCCAGCTCGTTGAACAGTTTATTTACCGCCTCTTTGTGAGGGATTCTGGCGATTACGAGACGCCGGTCGCTCAGCGTTCCGAGCTTAGCTTTTGTGATTAGCTTCTCTGCGACGCGGCGAAGCTCCTTTGCTCTCGTCTCGGTTGTAACGATGCTCCCCTCTATAAAGAGACTGGCCGCCATATTGCCCAGCATGGCCCACCTGTGGGCGCTGCAGCGACCCAACCGCCTTGTACTAACGCGGTGTCTCATTGCTTATTCCTCCTTCGGATTCTGTTCGTTGTTCTCCAAACCCGCATCGTCTTCGTCAATCGGCGCGCTTATGTCGCCGCTCAGATGCAGGTCGAATCTGGCAAGTTTCTCCTCAATCTCTTTAAGAGAAATTTTGCCGAGATTGCGGATTTTAAGGAGATCATCCCTCGTCTTCGACACAAGCTCGCCGATCATATGCACTCCGCCGCGCAGAAGGCAATTTTCGCTGCGGACAGAAAGCTCAAGATCCCTGACAGGTCGCGTGTATATGGAATTTTCCCCCATCGGGAAACCAGTCATCCCCGGGCCGAATCCCTTAGAGCCTCCGAGCGCGGAAATCGCGGCGGGGTCGTTTTTGATTATTTCGTCAAGAGCGCTGGTGCCGCGTCCCGCGAGCGCGTCCACAACAGAAGCGTAGTACCCTTTAAGGATACGGCTTGCCTGTATCACGGCAGCCTCCGGCGAGATGACCTCGTTCGTCCATATTTCAAGCGTCAGGCTGTCGTAGTCCGTCCTCTGCCCCATGCGCTTGTCCTGAATGTCGTATTTTACGCGCTGTACCGGAGAAAAGAGCGCGTCGGTCTGGAGCGCGTCAACCGGAAGGTACGATGCTCTGGGGCGGTCAATAGGCGCGTAGCCTGTACCTGTGGCGACATATATATCCATCAGAATGGAGTGGCCGTCCTCAATGGTGCATATATACGCATCGGGATCCGGGAACTCTACCTCGCTGTCCGGGGCAATGTCGGAAACCGTAACGGCCTTAGGCCCCGTGGCTTCCAGACGCAGAGTCCTGACGGAGGACGAGTGGCAACGCACCGGAATATGCTTCATATTAACGAGAAGCTCAATGACGTCCTCTTTAACTCCCGGCATCGTGCTGAATTCATGCAATACCCCTTCTATGCGCACAGCCACCACGGCCGCGCCGCTTATAGAAGAGAGAAGGACGCGCCGCAGAGAGTTGCCGAGCGTTACGCCATAGCCTCTTTCAAGGGGCTCGATAGTTATCTTGCCATACGACGGGGTGGATTCTTGTACTATGATCTCATGGCGATCATGCTCCATCTTCTCCCCCACCTCCCGTTTTATTAACGCGCATAGAATTCAACAACAAACTGCTCGTTCACAGGTACATCTATCTGCTCGCGAACAGGTACAGTGACTAATGTGCCTGACATTGCTTCCGGATTAAATTCAAGCCATGCCGGGATGCTGCGCGCGGCGGAAGCCTCTGCATTATCTTTGAGCATCTGTATATCGCGGCTGCTTTCCGCCACGGCGACTACGTCGCCCGGTTTGAGGAGCGCGCTCGGTATATTGAGCTTGCGCCCGTTTACCGTAAAATGGCCGTGGTTCACAAGCTGGCGAGCCTGAGCGCGGCTCGCGCCGAAACCGAGACGGTAAACGACGTTGTCAAGGCGGCGCTCAAGAAGCTGGAGGAAGTTATGACCGGTCTGTCCGGCCATTCTTGTCGCCCTTTCATATATCGTGCTGAACTGGGCTTCATTGATTCCGTAGAAGCGGCGAAGTTTCTGCTTCTCGCGAAGACGGATTCCATATTCGCTCTGCTTGCCGCGGCGGGTTCCGTGCTGGCCTGGCTTGGCGCTGCGCTTTGTAAGACCGCACTTCGCCGTATAGCAGCGGTCGCCTTTCAAAAAGAGCTTGGTTCCCTCTGCGCGGCAAAGCCTGCACACAGGTCCTGTATATCTGCTCATATGACAAGTACCTCCTTTGGGGACTACACGCGGCGCCGTTTCGGAGGACGGCATCCGTTGTGCGGGATAGGCGTTGCGTCGGTAATCACATTGACTTGAAGCCCGGCCGCCTGAAGCGAGCGTATTGCCGATTCGCGTCCCGGCCCCGGGCCCTTTACGACGACATCTATCTCGACAACCCCGTGATCCTGCGCCACTTTCGCTGCCTGGGCCGCGGACATCTGAGCGGCGTACGGAGTCGATTTACGGGTTCCCTTGAAGCCGACGTTGCCGCCGGATGCCCAGGAGAGCGCGTTGCCCTGCTTGTCGGTAAGCGTCACTATTGTGTTGTTGAATGTCGAATATATATGAGCCACACCGTAGCTTACGTTCTTTTTTTCCTTGCGTTTGCGGCTGCGCTGTACACGTTTGGCCAACTGTTGTTCCCTCCCTAAACCTTATTTCGTGGCTTTCTTCTTGCCTGCGACTGTCCTCTTCGGACCTTTGCGCGTGCGGGCGTTCGTCTTCGTTCTCTGTCCTCTTACGGGAAGGCCGAGACGGTGACGGAGACCGCGGTAGCAGCCGATATCAATCAGACGCTTGATATTCATGGCTATATCGCGGCGAAGGTCGCCTTCCACGTGGCGGTTGTTTTCAATTTCCGCGCGGAGCTTCTGCTCTTCTTCCTCTGTGAGGTTTTTTACGCGAGTATTCGGGTTAATCCCAGTGACTTTTATAATGTCGTTCGCAACTGCCGGCCCAATACCGAAGATATAAGTAAGGGCTATTTCGATTCGCTTTTCACGCGGCAGGTCGACACCGGCTAGACGAGCCATTCCTTGTTACCTCCTTGCACCTTGGCGCTGCTTATGGCGCGGGTTTTTGCTGCATATTACCCGCACGACGCCGTGACGCTTGATAATTCTGCAGTATTCGCATATCGGCTTAACCGACGGTCTTACTTTCATTAAACGAGAGACCTCCTTGACTGAACTTGTTCCACTGCGACGATTTAATCGTCTACTTATATCTGTATGTTATCCGTCCGCGGGTCAGGTCGTAGGGCGAAAGCTGTAAAAGCACCCTGTCGCCCGGAAGTATCCTGATGAAATGCATACGCATTTTACCCGAAACATGAGCCAAAATTTTGTGCCCGTTTTCCAATTCTACGCGAAACATAGCGTTGGGAAGCGGTTCAACAACTTTGCCCTTTACTTCGATTACCTCTTCTTTGGCCATTCGGCTGATCCATCCTCCTGTTTGCAAGATGTGCAGTTTCTGTTCATCACAACTGAAATCTCATGCATCAACCAGCCGTTGTCCAGAGGTTTCCCGCTAGCGACACGCCCGGCCACATCTTCGAGATTGTAGTGCGTCTGCTGCAGATGAATAACATTTTTTTTCTTGGGCTTAGAGGCTGTGTACTCCGCCCCGTTTGCAATCAAAATCCTCCCATCGCGCGCGCCTACCACAGCGAAAGGCCAGCCGGTATATTTCCCGCGCCGCACTATCACTATATCTCCGATTCGGAAGCTGCCGGCAAATCTGGAGGACTCTACTCCCATGGCGTCAGGATCTCTGCACCGTCCTCGGTAACCAAGAGACTGAACTCAAAATGAGCGGCGTCGCTCCCGTCCTTAGTAACGACGGTCCACCCGTCAGCCATGGACTCCACTTCTTCTCCCCCGGTCATGACCATAGGCTCAACACAAAACGTCATACGCGGTTTGACGGCAAGACCGCAGCCGGGTTTGCCAAAATTGGGAACCTGAGGCGCTTCGTGCATCCTGTGTCCGATACCGTGACCGGCATAGTCTCTCACAAGACCATAGCCGACGGGAACAACTGTGCTTTCTACCGCGTGACCGATGTCCCCAAGGGTCGCTCCCGGTTTTACCGCGTTCACACCGCTATGAAGGGATTCAAGCGTAAGAGCGAGCAGCCGCTGTCGCTCACCGCTGATTTTCCCCACGGCAAAAGTGCAGGCCGCGTCACCAAAGAAACCGGCAACCGAGGCACCGGTATCGATACTGATTATATCTCCCTCATCAAGCACTCTGCTCTTTGAGGGGATGCCATGCACGACTTCATTGTTGATCGACGCGCAAATCGTGCCTGGAAAGGGAACCGTTACCCAAGGAACTTTATAACCTTTGAATGCCGGCTTGCCGCCGGCTTTTAAAATCAGCTCCTCTGCCGCCCTGTCCAGCGACAATGTATCGATTCCCGGTTTTATAAGATCCCTCATGAGTTTAAGGGTATCTGCCACTACCTGACCGGCCCTGCGCATTTTGGCAATCTCGCGGTCAGTTTTAAAAGTAATCATCAGGCGTTTGTCTTCTTCTGCTCCAGAGCTCGCAGAACAGCACTTTTGTCTCCGCTTGCATCAACGATGACAAGCAGTCCTTTTTTGCCGTAATAGTCGATAAGCGGGGCCGTCTGCTCATGGAAAACGGAAAGACGCCTGCGGATAACGTCCTCTTTATCGTCATCCCTCTGCACAACTTCTCCGCCGCATTTATCGCACACACCCTCTTTAGCCGACGGCTTCAGAGCGGTGTTGTATATCTCGCCGCACTGGCGGCAGACTCTCCTCGACGTCAGACGCGCTACAACAGTGTCGTCGTCAATGGCAAGGCTAACGACAGCGTCGAGCTTAATCGAGAGTTTGGCAAGTATTTCATCAAGCGCCTCAGCCTGCGCGATAGTGCGTGGGAAACCGTCGAGTATAAAGCCCTGCTTCGCGTCGTTATCCTGCAGACGATGTTCCATCATAGCGATAATAACATCGTCAGGCACGAGTTTGCCCGCATCCATATAAGCCTTAGCATCTTTGCCAAGTTCCGTCCCGAGTTTTACATGGGAACGGAGCATATCCCCGGTTGAGATATGAGCAAGCGGGTACTTTGCTTTTATACTGTCCGCCTGTGTGCCTTTTCCGGCGCCAGGCGCACCCAGAAGAATGATTCTCATCTTTGAATACTTCATCTCCTCGGATTACAGCTTCAAAAGCCCGCCGCCTCTGCCGCCGCGGCGTTTCAAGATACCTTCGTAATGACGCATCAGGAGCTGTCCTTCTATTTGATGCACGGTATCAAGTGCGACGCCGACAACGATTATAACCGCCGTCCCGCCAAAATAGAAGGTATTTATGTTCATAACCCCGGTCATCATCGTAGGAACGACCGCTATCACAGCGAGAGCAACCGCGCCGCCGAGCGTAATGCGACCCATTACTTTTTCTATGTAATCGGTAGTCGGTTTGCCGGGGCGAATGCCGAGAATGAACCCGCCGTTCTTCTTCATATTATTTGAAATATCATCCGGCTTGAAAACAACCGCTGTGTAGAAATACGAGAAGAAGACGATCATTATCACGTACAGCACCATATATATCGGGCTGCTCGGGCTGAGCGCCTGCTGAACCACTCTTGCCGCGCTGTGTTGGAAAAGTCCGGCGATTGTATAGGGGAAAAGCAGTACGGACGAGGCGAAGATAATCGGAATAACTCCGGCGGTGTTCACTCGGAGCGGGATAAAACTGCTCTGCCCGCCGTACATTTTGTTTCCGACCATACGTTTTGCGTATTGCACCGGCAGACGGCGCTGCCCTTCCTGAAGCATAACGCACCCCGCTACGACTGCAAGCATGATTGCGACTGCAAGAAGGAGCACAAGAACATTCATTTCACCGAGGCGGACAAGCGAAAATGTTCTCACGACCGCCTCAGGTATTCTTACAACAATACCGGCGAAGATAAGCAGAGAAGTCCCGTTGCCGATACCGTGGTCGGACATAATCTCGCCAATCCACATGACAGCCACGGCGCCTGTCGTCAAGGTCAGAGACACCAGAATAATATCCATGAAGTTTCCGGTATATATGCCAAGACCGCGCAGCCAGCCTGTCATGCCAACCGCCTGGATAAACGCGAAAATAATCGTCCCGTAGCGCGTCCACTGAACAATCTTCTTTCTGCCTTCTTCTCCCTCTTTCTGCAGTTTTTCAATGCTGGGGAATACTACGGCAAGGAGCTGCATAACGATGCTTGAGTTGATATAGGGGGTAACTCCCAGCGCGAATATGCTGAAACGGCTGAGTGCCCCGCCGGCAAAAAGATCAAGGAATCCAAGAATGGATCCCTGATCAAAAAGCCTTCCGAGGGCGGTTGCATCCACTCCGGGAGTGGGCACGTGGGCGCCAAGACGATACACAAACAGTGCCGCAAGTGTGAAAAATATGCGGCGCTTCAGATCGGGCAGCCGAAAAGTGTCCCGGAATGAATCCAGCATTTTATATCACCTCAGCCCTGCCGCCTGCGGTCTCGATTTTCTTCGCAGCGGAAGCGCTGTACGCGTTGGCTTTTACGTTGAGATTCTTGCTGAGCTCCCCGGCTCCGAGTACCTTTACAAGACTCGCGGGCGAAGAAACCAGACGAAGCTCGCTCAGTTCCTTTGCTGTAACTTCGCTGCCAGCTTCAAAACGTTCTTCAAGGTCTGCGATATTTACTGTCTCGTACTTTACCGTAAAACGGAAATTACTGAAGCCGCGCTTCGGTATGCGGCGGGCGAGCGGCATCTGTCCGCCTTCAAAGTTGGCCTTGATATCCGGGCTCTTTCTGGCCTTCTGGCCTTTATGGCCTTTTCCTGCGGTCTTTCCTTTGCCGCTGCCTATGCCCTGACCAAGACGTTTCGGTTTCCGGTGTGACCCCGGCACGGGACTCAGTTCATGAAGTTTCATGCCAGTACCTCCTTATTTCTCGACCGAGTATTCCAACAGATGAGGAATCTTGTTGATCATGCCGCGAATCTGCGGTGTATCCTCATGGTACACAGTCTCATATAGCCTGTGAAAGCCAAGAGCTTTTATTACGCGCTCCTGGTGCGGAGGACGGCCAATCGTACTTTTTTTCCATGTGATACGAAGCTTAGCCATGGTAAAAACTGCCTCCTAGGCTTCCTTGCGCTCTTTGCCGCGCAGACGGTATATCTCTTCACGGGTACGAAGACGCTTTACAGCGTCAAGCGTCGCGTAAGCGATGTTGATAGGGTTAGAAGTTCTTCCGGTTACCTTGGCGACAACGTCTTTCACACCGCCAAGCTCCATAATGGGACGCACGGAAGATCCGGCGAGAACTCCGGTACCTGGCGCCGCCGGGCGGAGAAGAACTTCGGCCGCGCCGAATCTGCCGATGATGGGATGTGGAAGAGTATGGCCGCTCTTTTTAAGGTCGAGCAAATTCTTCTTCGCGTGTTCTATCCCTTTTTTCATTGCAACGGAGATCTCCTTCGCTTTGCCGGTGCCGAGTCCAACCTGGCTCACGCCGTCGCCGACTACAACCAGTACGCTGAAACGGAAGCGCTTGCCGCCTTTTACGACTTTGCTGACGCGGTTAATGGAAACTATGCGTTCGGAAAGCTCAAGGCCCCTGCTGCTGTAGGATTTTGTGTTCTGCTGTGTCTCTTTCGCCACTGTTTGCGCCCCCTTAGAACTTCAGACCGGCTTCGCGGGCTGCTTCGGCAAGAGCTTTGATTCTGCCGTGATATACGTGGCCGCCCCTGTCAAAAACGACTTCTGTTATTCCATGAGCGAGAGCGCGCTCTGCTATAAGCTTGCCTACAGCCTTTGCCGCTTCCTGGTTGCCGGTGCCCTTCACTTCTTCAAACTTATCCTGCACAGTTGAGGCAGAGATAAGAGTGTGTCCCTTTACATCATCAATAACCTGTACGCTGATATGCTTCAGGCTTGCGAAAACCGCAAGACGCGGGCGTTCGGCTGTGCCGGAAAGATGCTTCCTGAGGCGACGGTGGCGTAGCTCCCGCATTTCGTTACGACTGCGACTTCTAAACAACGTACTTCACCTCGCCTTATTTTTTAGCGCCGGCCTTACCGGCTTTGCGGATTACATACTCGCCGGCATACCTGATACCTTTGCCTTTGTAAGGTTCAGGCGGACGATATCCGCGAACGTTTGACGCTACCTGGCCGACAAGCTGTTTATCTATGCCGCGGACGATAATTTTTATCGGACTCTCACAAACAAACTCAATTCCCGCAGGAGGAACAACTTCCACCTGATGTGAGAAGCCGAGGCTGAGAATCAGGTTCTTGCCCTGCATCTGAGCTCTGTATCCGACGCCGACGATTTCGAGGGCTTTCTGGAAACCCTCCGTAACACCGATTATCATGTTGTTTATAAGAGCTCTTGTCATGCCGTGGGCGGCGCGTACAGCCTTGTCGTCGTTAGCGCGCTTAACAGAAACTTCGCCGTCGGCGACAGAAACCGAAATGTTGTGGAGTACATCCATCTCAAGCGTGCCTTTCGCGCCCTTTACTGAAACATGCTGACCGCTTACCGTAACGTCTACGCCTTTTGGGAGGACTATGGCTTTACGTCCGATTCTAGACATTGTACAGTCCTCCCATTACCAGACGTAGCAGATAACTTCGCCGCCAAGTCCCCGTTTGCGGGCGGCCGCGTCAGTCATCAGTCCGGCTGATGTCGAAATCATAGCAATACCGAGACCACCCATAACTTTCGGCAGTTCGTCTTTGCCTACATAGATACGGCGCCCCGGTTTGCTTATCCTGCGAAGTCCCTGGATTACTCTTTCTTTCTGCGGTCCGTAACTCATTGTGAGCCGCAGTATCTGCATGGACTGCTTCGCGTCGGTGATTGTCTTGTAATTGCGGATATATCCTTCTTCTTTTAATATGCGAGCCATTTCGAGGCGCATCTTTGAAAGAGGCATATCTACCATTTCATGATAAACAACATTCGCATTTCTGATGCGAGTGAGCATATCCGCGACAGGATCGGTTATATGCATATTAAAGGATCCTCCCCTCTATGCCCTATTGTTACCAGCTGGCCTTTACAACGCCGGGGATTTTCCCCTCGCGCGCAAGCCTGCGGAAACAGCAGCGGCACATCTCAAATTTGCGCATATATCCGTGGGGACGCCCACAGATAGGGCAGCGATTGTACTTTCTGACTTTGAACTTCGGCTCAAGAGCTGCCTTGTTCTCCATGCATTTACGAGCCATTTCGTTCTCCTTCCTAACGGGCGAAAGGCATGCCGAGCTCTTTGAGAAGAGCCATGCCTTCTTCATCCGTCTTGGCCGTCGTGACAAAGGTAATATTCATGCCGCGCTGGCGGATGACTTTATCGTAGTCTATTTCAGGGAAGAGCAGCTGCTCTTTCAGGCCAAGATTGAAATTTCCCCTGCCGTCGAAGCCTTTCTTAGAAATACCCTGGAAGTCTTTGATACGGGGAAGCGCAATGCTGAAAAGCCTGTCTACGAATTCCCACATTTTTGCGCTTCTCAGAGTAACGGCACAGGCGACAGGCATTCCTTCGCGAACCTTAAATCCCGCTATAGACTTCTTGGCACGCTTCAAAACCGGCTTCTGCCCTGAGATAATGGTCAGTTCGTTAATAGAAGCGTCCATATACTTCTGATCCAGCTTGGCCTCGTTCACACCGATGTTTATTACGACCTTTGCGAGACGCGGGATTTCCATTACGTTCTTGTAGTGGAACTGCTCGTTAAGGTGAGGACGAACTTCTCCCGTATATTTTGTCAAAAGACGCGGTGTCATATTGTCCCCTCCTTCTATGCCTTGTCTATTATCTCGTTACACTTCTTGCAGACGCGGACTTTTTTGCCGTCGTCAAGGAAAGCACGGCTGACACGGGTGGCCTTGCCGCACTTAGGACATACAAGCATTACCTTTGAAGCTGATAGCGGGGCTTCTTTCTTTACCAGTCCGCCGCGCGGGTCTTTCTGAGTCGGGCGAACGCTTTTGGTAATGAGGTTGATGTTTTCAACAATAACTGTATCCTTCTGGATGTTACGGCTGAGAATCTTACCCTCTTTGCCTGCGTCTTTCCCGGAAATTACGCGGACCCGGTCTCCCTTTTTTATTCTCATCTTAGACATGAGCGGTTTCCCCCCTAAACTACTTCGGGAGCCAGAGAGACAATGCGCATATATTTCTTTTCTCTCAGTTCCCTTGCAACAGGTCCGAAAATACGTGTTCCCTTGGGGTCGCCGTTGTTGTCGATGACTACCGCGGCGTTATCGTCAAAGCGAACATAGGAGCCGTCCCTGCGGCGGATTTCTTTTTTCGTTCTGACGATTACAGCCTTGACAACGTCGCCCTTTTTGATGTTCCCGTTAGGTGCCGCCTCACGAACAGCTCCCACGATAACATCGCCGACAGTCCCAACCTTGCGGAAACTGCCGCCTTTCACCTGCACACAGAGTATCTTTCGGGCGCCGGAATTGTCAGCGACATTAAGTACAGTACGCAGCTGAATCATAATTATTCAGCCTCCTCTGCCGCGTTGCCGAGAATAGGAGCCCTCTCGACAATTTCGAGGACTTCCCACCGCTTCTTGGCGCTTAGTGGACGCGTCTCGCCAATCATAACAGTGTCGCCGACACGGCAATCGTTTGTCTCATCGTGAGCCATAAATTTCTTGGAACTAAGGACTGGCTTACCGTAGAGTGGATGCTTTGCCATGCGATCGACACGAACGACTATGGTTTTATCCATTTTATCGCTAACCACAGTGCCAGTCCGGATTTTACGATGTGCAGTACGTTCCTCCATCTCCGGCTACCTCCTTGCTCCAGAATTACCTATGCCCATCTCTTTTTCTGTGATTATTGTGAGTATACGGGCGATAGTCTTTTTTACTTCTTTGATTCGGCCTGAATTGTTCAGCTGTCCTATCGCGTTCTGAAAGCGGAGATTGAACAATTCTTCTTTGTACTGCTTATGTTTATCTTTGAGCTCAGCAATACTGAGATCTCTAAGTTCCTTGGGATCCATAATTATTCACCTGCTCCCTCTCGGGTTAACATTTTTACCTTGATGGGCAGCTTGAATGACGCCGTACGGAATGCCTGTTCCGCGGTTTCGCGGTTAATACCCGCTATTTCAAACATTACACGTCCGCGCTTTACAGCCGCGGTCCAGTATTCCACGTTACCTTTTCCCTTACCCATACGAGTTTCAAGGGGTTTTTCCGTAACGGGGCGATCAGGGAATATCCTTATCCAGATTTTTCCGTTCTTTTTCATCTTACGGCTGATGGCAACGCGAACCGCTTCAATCTGACGGGCGGTGATCCATCCGTTTTCACAGGCCTGAAGGCCGTATTCGCCGAAATCGACCTTGGTTGCTCCTTTGCTGTAACCGCGGAGAGCTGTCAGGTGAGGTTTACGGTATTTCACTCTTTTCGGAGAAAGCATCGGATATTACCCCCTCACCCTGGCTACAGGCTCGGCTTCATCTACCGATTTGCGCTCCATGACTTCGCCTTTATAGATCCAGACTTTAATGCCAATCACACCGTATATTGTGTGAGCTTCGGCAAATCCGTAATCAATATCAGCGCGGAGCGTTGAAAGCGGAAGCTGGCCCTCAAGATACCATTCCGTGCGGGCGATTTCCGCGCCGCCAAGGCGTCCGCCGCACTGAATTTTAATTCCCTTAGCTCCTGATTTCATGGCGCGGAAAATGGACTGTTTCATGGCGCGCCGGAAGCTGATTCTGCGCTCAAGCGAAGAAGCGACGCCTTCAGCGACTACCTGTGCTTCAACATCAGGATTCTTCATTTCTTCAATGTTTATCATTACCCGGTTACCGGTCATAGACTGAAGTTCTTCACGAACCGCCTGTATTTCAGCACCCTGCTTGCCAATTACAACACCAGGCCGGGCGGTCCAAACGGTGAAACGCATAACGTCGCCTATACGTTCAATTTCCACACGGCTGACGCCGGCTTGCGCCCAGCGCTTTTTAATCCAAGCCCTGAGTTCAAGATCTTTGTGCAGAAACTTAGCATATTTCTTACCGTCTGCGAACCAACGGGACTCCCAATCGTAGATGACACCGAGTCTATATCCTACCGGGTGAATCTTCTGACCCACTGCTTCACCCCTCCTTACTTCTCGCACACAACCACGGTCACGTGGCAAGTGTGGTGTCTAAACGCATGAGCGCGGCCCATCGAAACAGGGCGGAAACGCTTCATATATGCCCCCTGATCAGCTGTCGCTGATTTCACAATAAGCTTATCCATATCGAGGCCGTGGTTATGCTCGGCATTCGCGACAGCACCTTTAAGAACCTTTTCTATGTAGCGAGCCGGTTTATTCGGGGTGTATTTGAGTATCATCAGCGCGTCGGAGGCATTTTTGCCGCGAATCAGCGCAAGAACTCTGCGCACTTTACCTGCAGAAACACGAAGCTGCTTTGCTGACGCTTTTACTTCCATTAGGCAGCCCTCCTACTTCTTTACCTTGGTAGTGCGTTCCTGACCGGCATGGCCGCCGAATTTGCGAGTGGGGGCAAATTCGCCAAGCTTATGGCCAATCATATTGTCGCTGATGTAAACGGGTACGTGAATCCTTCCGTTATGTACCGCAATCGTGTGACCGACCATTTCAGGTGTGATAGCGCTTGCGCGCGCCCAGCTTTTGATTACGGTTTTCTTACCGGATTCGTTCATATCCTCTATCCTGCGAAGCAGTTTAGCGTCTACATACGGACCTTTTTTAAGTGAACGAGCCATTTAATTTTCCCTCCTACAGTCTACGGGCTACTTCTTGCGGCGACGGACTATAAACTTATCCGACGGCTTCCGTTTACGTGTACGGTAACCCTTCGCCGGAGTACCCCACGGAGAGACAGGATGTTTATGTGATTTGCTCTTTCCTTCTCCTCCGCCCATCGGATGGTCGACTGGGTTCTGGATCATACCGCGAATATGGGGGCGAATACCGAGCCAGCGGGTTCTGCCTGCTTTACCATATATTACATTTTCATGTTCTTCATTGCCGACCTGGCCAATCGTAGCCATGCACTCAAGAAGAACAAGTCTCAGTTCGCCAGAGGGCATGCGCACAAAGGCATATTTGCCTTCCTTAGCCATAAGCTGCGCCGACGCACCCGCCGAACGCGCGAGCACTCCGCCGCGCCCCGGCTCCAGCTCTACATTGTGAATGACTGTACCGACTGGGATATCTTTCAGTTTGAGAGCGTTTCCGGGGCGGATGTCGGAACCTTCACCTGAAACGATGACATCACCGACATTAAGTCCAATCGGTGCGACTATGTATCTCTTTTCTCCGTCTTTGTAGGAGATAAGCGCTATACGGGCAGAACGATTTGGATCGTATTCGATTGCCGCGACTTTACCGGGCACACCGACTTTATCTCGCTTAAAATCTATAATACGATATTTTATTCTGCCGCGTCCCCCGCGGTGACGCATTGTAACACGTCCGTTGTTGTTGCGCCCTGCGGACTGGGAGAGCGAAACAACTAAGCTGCGCTCCGGCTTTGACTTTGTTATTTCGGCAAAGTCAGGCGTCGCCATCTGGCGGCGGCTAGGCGTAGTGGGACGATATTTTTTTATACCCATTAAATATTTCCCCCTTCTTCTTAGGCGCTTGCGCCCTCAAAGAAAGCGATCTTTTCACCCTTGGCAAGAGTTACTACAGCTTTCTTCCAGGAACGGGAACGACCCAAGAATGCACCCATCCGCTTCGGTTTGGAACGGACCTGGATCGTATTGACCCTTACAACCTTCACCTTAAATACTTCCTCAACCGCTTTGCGAATCTCTATTTTATTCGCTTTCGGAAGCACTTCAAACGTGTACTGTCCAAGTTCCATCTGACGGCTTGTTTTTTCCGTTATGACGGGCCGGACTATTATATCATAAGATGTGGCGTTCATTAACCAAATACCTCCTCGAGCTTTTTAATTGCTTCGGGAGTCGCAATCAGCTGATCGTGATAGAGCAAGTCATAAACGTTGACGCTGTCGACATGCTGCACATAGGCACCGGGGATATTCGCAGCGGACTTGACTACCGCCATGTTCGTCTCATGAAGTACCAGAAGCGGCTTTTTCCCGTTCTGTACCGCCGAGAGGAATGCCACCATGCTCTTGGTCTTTGGCGTGTCTATGTCAAATTTGTCTACCACAAGCATATTTTCAGCCTGCGCTTTGAGCGTCAGCGCGCTGCGTATCGCGATGCGGCGCACCTTCTTGTTGACCTTCTGGTGATAGTCGCGCGGATGAGGGCCATGGGCCACACCGCCGCCGACCCATACCGGAGAGCGCGAGCTTCCGGAACGCGCGCGCCCTGTATGCTTCTGGCGCCACGGTTTCTTTCCGCCGCCGCGGACATCCCCGCGATCTTTAGTATTATGGGTTCCAATGCGGCAGTTGGCCAGATGTGCCACTACTACCTGATGCATGGCAGGCACGTGAATCGGGGCGCCGAAGACGGCGTCAGAAAGCGTTACTTCCCCGATAACCTCGCCCTTAAAATTTACTTCTTTTACCACAGGCATCGTCTTCAGCCTCCTACCTATGCAGTCTTACGTATCATAACGAGGCCGTCGCGAGCGCCGGGTACGGGACCGGCTATCAAGATAAGGTTGTTTTCCTCGTCGATTGCGAAAACCTTAAGATTCTTGGTCGTTACCCGCTCGTTACCCATGCGGCCCGCCATCCTGCGGCCTTTCATAACGCGGCCGGGGAAGCTGCTGCAGCCTATTGAACCGGGGTGCCGATGCGTTACGGAATGTCCGTGGCTTGCCGGCGTGCCGCCGAAGCCATGGCGTTTTATAACGCCTGCGGTGCCCTTACCTTTGCTGACGCCTGTTACATCAACAACCTCGCCATTTTGGAACAGAGAAACGGTGATCTCCTGTCCCACCTGGTAGCCCGTCGTGTCGTCCACGCGGAACTCTCTCAGCCAGCGCCTCGGAGCTACGCTCTGCTTATCGAAGTAGCCTTTCATCGGCTTTGTCACCTTTACGGGCTTTACATCTCCAAGACCAAGTTGCACTGCGCTGTAACTGTTCTTTTCAGGTGTCCGGATTTCAACGATCGTGCAGGGGCCTGCTTCTATAACTGTAACAGGTACCGCCTTGCCGTTTTCGTCGAAGACCTGGGTCATCCCTACCTTGCGGCCCAGAATCCCCATACTCATTAACGTTTCACTCCTTTTCAGACTAAGGCATATTTACAGCTTAATCTGTATGTCCACACCAGAAGGCAGATTCAGTTCCATAAGAGCCTCCATTGTCTTCTGCGTTGGGTCGATTATATCAATCAGGCGTTTGTGTGTCCTGATTTCATACTGGTCGCGCGCGTCTTTGTCGACATGAGGCGATGTAAGGACGCAGTAGCGCTCTATCGACGTAGGAAGAGGCACGGGGCCGGAAAGTTTCGCGTCTGTGCGCTTCGCTGTGTCAGTTATCTGTTTTGCGGAGGCATCAAGTACGCGATGATCAAACGCTTTGAGCTTTATACGAATTTTCTTCGCCAAAATAATCCCTCTCCCGGGGTCCTAGTCTATAATTTGCGTGACGACGCCGGCGCCGACAGTACGTCCGCCTTCGCGT
>CAYVEQ010000016.1:0-34475 GCA_964450835.1 uncultured Synergistaceae bacterium | reverse complement strand
GCACAAACGCCGGCGTTTTTCGCGCCCGCGAGCCGTTTTTGGAAGCGCGCGGCGCGGACGGGAAAAAGCGCGCTTTCCCGCGTGAGGAAAGCGCGCCCGGCTTGTTATGCCTTGGCCGTCGCCATCAGCAGTTTTATTCTGTTGAGCTGATTCGTCGTGCTTACGCTTGTGTCGTAGTCGAGAGGAAGGATGTTCGTCCCTTCGTAGCGCCGCTTCAGCTCTTTGATCACGCCTTTGCCCGTTATGTGGTTCGGCAGACAGGCGAAGGGCTGCACGCAGAGCACGTTGCGCACGCCGCTTTCGATGAGCGACATCATCTCGGCCGTGAGCAGCCAGCCTTCGCCGCCCTGATTTGACTGCGACACTACGGAGGAGGCAAGAGAGGCGAGATTCTTTATGCCGCGCGCCTCGCCGAAGCGCGTGCCTGCAATGGCCTCGGCTATCGGGGCTTTGACGCGCTCAAGCAGCCAGACCGCCGCCTCGCCTCCTAAACGGGGCATGAGCCTGCCGCCGAACCGCCGGTGCTCGTATATCGTGTCAAGCAGGCAGTAGGTGAGGAAGTTCGCCATGTCCGGGACGACGCTTTCCCCGCCCTCGCTCTCGATGAGGCGGACCAAGTGCTCGTTCGCGTTCGCGTGGTATTTGACGAGAATCTCGCCGACAATGCCGACGCGGGGGCGTTTTATCCCGTCGATGGGAAGAGCCGCGAAGTCGCGCACCATCGCGCGGATATTTTTTTTGTAACGGCTCCAGCTTCCGTCGCGGACATTTTCGCGGGCGAGCGCACTCCATTTTTCGTAAAGGGCGTTCGCCGCGCCCTTTTCCCTCTCGTACGGGCGCGTGCGCAGGAGCAAGCGCATGAGGGCGTCGCCGTAGTTTATCGCGAGCAGCGCGCGCCAGTATGTTCCGGGCGGGACTTCGAGCTTTTCCGCGTCCCCGCTTTTCTGCTGATTCGCCGCGAGGACGCGCGTCCCTACGAAGCCCGCCGCGTCCAGGGCGCGGCGCAAAATGTGCACGTAGTTGCTCGCGCGGCAGGCGCCGCCGGTCTGAGCGTAAAGGCAGTCAGTGTTGTCCGGGTCATATTCGCCGCTTTGAAGCGCCTGTATGAATTGCCCGACGACCATCATGGCGGGGTAGCAGACGTCGTTGTTGACGTAGCGGAGGCCCAGTTCGACAGTCTCCCTCGTGCCCTCGGGCAGGACGTCGAGGCGGATGCCCGCGTGCTCGAATGCCGCGTCGATAAACTGAAAATGATAGTCCGAGAGAGGCGGACAGAGCAGCACGCGTTCTTTCGAATCAGCCGCGCGCGCGCGGGGCGCCGCGTGAGGCGTCACGTCGCGCGGCGCCTCACGCGCGCTTTGGCGCATTTTTATCGCGGCGAGCAGCGAACGTATTCTTATTCTGACGGCGCCGTTATTTTTGCCTTCGTCTATTTTTATGAGCGTGTGGAGCTTTCCGGCGCGGGTCAGTATCTCCGCCGTCTGCTCCGCGCTTATCGCGTCGAGGCCGCAGCCGAAAGAGTTGAGTTGCACCAGCTCGACGTTTTTGAAACCGGGAAGCGAGGCGGCCGCCATAGCGGCACGGTAGAGGCGCGAATGGTAGACCCACTGATCCACGGCCCCCACGTCGCCGGGCTTTTCCGTGTCTTTCGCCATCCAGCTTACCGAATCTTCCGTGAAAAGCGTCACTCCGTAGCTGTTTATGAGCTCCGGTATGCCGTGGTTCACTTCTGGGCTGAGATGATAGGGATGCCCCGCCAGTATGATCCCCGTGCCGCCGTTCTCTTCCAGCTCGCGCAAAGCGCCGCGGCCGAACTCCTCGACGTCGTGTCTGAAACGCGCCGTTTCAGCGCGTGCGGCGGCTATCGCGCTTTTTATCTCGCTTTCGCGCACCCCGAAGGGCGCGAGGGAAGTTTTCAGCGCCCTCGTCACGCTTTTATCCGATTCGATGAAAAGCTCCGGCGTTATGTAGCGCACTCCCTCTTCGCGGATTTTGTCGATGTTGAGGCGCGCCACGTCCGGGCAGCCCGTTACGACGGGACAGTTGTAGTTGTTCTGCGCCATGGGAAATTCCGCGCGCTCGCGGAGCATGACGGGGTAGAAAATATTTTTCACGCCGGCCTCAAGAAGCTCCGTTATGTGTCTGTGCACGAGCTTCGCGGGATAGCAGAGCGTCTGCGACGGTATCGTGTCTATGCCGAGATTTTCGTCCGGCGCCGCGGAGGAGAGGCGGACGGAAAATCCGAGCTCTGTGAGGAGAGTGAACCAGAAAGGATAGTCCTCGTACATGTTGAGCACGCGCGGCACTCCCATCACGCCGCGAGGCGCGCTTTCTTCCGCGAGAGGCGTGTAAAAGTCAAAGAGCCTGCGGTATTTTTTCGCGAAGATGTTCGCGGGTAGCGCGGCCTTTTCCGACAGCGCCGCGCCGCGTTCGCAGCGGTTGCCCGATATGTATCTCCCGCCGTCGCCGAAAGATGTGAGCGTGAGCAGACATTTGTTGCCGCAGCCCGAGCAGTGGCGTGTCGTGCATTCCGTTTTGAAATTCGCGAGCCCTTCTCTGCTTATGAGGCGGCTTTTTACGGGCGCGCAGTCGCGCGACAAAAGAGCCGCGCCGAAAGCGCCCATCAGCTCCGGTATGTCGGGACGGACGACGCTGCGCCTGGTCACAAGCTCGAAGGCGCGCAGGAGGGCGTTGTTCTTGAATGTGCCGCCCTGCACGACGATTTTCTCGCCGAGCTCCGACGGGTCTTTTATTTTCAAAACCTTGTAAAGGGCGTTGCGCACGACCGAGTAGACGAGACCCGCCGAGATGTCCTCGATTGACGCTCCCTCTTTCTGCGCCTGGCGGACGCGCGAATTCATGAAGACGGTGCAGCGCGAGCCGAGGTCGACGGGGTTGCGCGATTTTTCGGCGGCGCGGGCGAACTCGCCCATTTCCATGTTGAGCGACTTAGCGAAGCTCTGCAGGAAAGAGCCGCAGCCGGAGGAGCAGGCTTCGTTGAGAAAGACGCCGTCGATGACGCCTTTTTTGATTTTCAGACATTTCATGTCCTGCCCGCCAATATCTATGACAAAGTCCGCGCCGGGGAAAACAAAGTCTGCAGCGCGCGCATGTGCGACTGTCTCGACTTCGCCTCTGTCAACGCCGAAAGCAGCCTGTATCAGTTTTTCGCCGTAGCCCGTGACTCCGCTTGACTTTATCGTCACTGTCTCCGGCATACCGGCGTAGAGTTCTTCAAGCGCCTCCCGAACGGTTTTGACCGGCTCGCCTACGCCGTTGATTTTATAACGGGAAAAGAGAAGCTCGCCGCTTTCGCCGATCAGCACGAGCTTTGTGGTGGTGGAGCCTACGTCTATGCCGAGATAGGCCCCGCCTTTATACTCCGAAAGTTCCGCGCGCTTCGCCGCGCACTCCGAGTGGCGCCGGCTGAAAGCCGCAAGCTCCTCTTCGCCGGAAAAGAGCGGCGGCAGTATGGAATGTTTTTCGTCCTTATGAGATATGAAGAAACGCTCGGCGCGCTTCTGGATCACGTCCGCCGGCACGGCGCTGTATTGCTTCGCGCTTATCGCCGCTCCCATGGCGACGAAAAGGTGCGGGTTGTCCGGAAAGACGCACTGCTCCGGCGGCAGCCTGAGCGTCTCGGAAAAGCGTTTGCGCAGCTCGGAGAGGAAATAGAGCGGGCCGCCGAGAAAGACGACGCGTCCCTCTATCCTGCGCCCGCAGGCAAGTCCGCTTATCGTCTGATTTACAATGGCCTGGAAAATGGAGGCAGCGATGTCAGGCTTTGAGGCCCCGTCGTTAAGCAGCGCCTGAACGTCCGTCTTCGCGAAAACGCCGCAGCGCGAAGCGACGGGGTAAATAGTCCTGCAGCCTTTTGCCATTTCGTTGAGTCCCGCCGCGTCCGTGCCGAAAAGTGTCGCCATCTGGTCGATGAAGGCTCCGGTGCCTCCGGCGCAGGTTTCGTTCATTCTCTGCTCGGCGCCGGCGGCGTCAAAGAAAGTTATCTTCGCATCCTCACCTCCGAGCTCGATGCAGACGTCGACACCCGGAAGAAAACGCTCTATGCTCGCGGTGCAGGCAATCTGCTCCTGCGTGAAGGGCACGTCCATCCCGCGCGCGAGTTCGAGCGCCCCGGAACCCGCCATGGCGAGAGTAAAGCGCGAGCCGGCGAAAGTATCTTTTATTTCATCCACAAGTCTGTCGACAGCCGTGCGGATGTCGGCGAAGTGGCGGCTGTAACGGCTGAAAAGTATTCTGTCATATTTGTCAAGCACAACGGCCTTTGCCGTAGTGGAGCCAATGTCAAGACCGGCGTGAAGAAGCTGCATGGTATCATCCCCCTGGAACAGCAGCCGAAGCTACCTTGCCCGCGGCGCAGGAGAGCGCCCTTGCGCGAGGCTAAAGCGATTGTGAGATTGTTAAGAGAATGAAAAAATGAAAAACGTAAAAAGGGGAATTAGATTATTTCCGCGAAACCATGTCGGCGGAAGGAGATGCCTCGAGCGCGGCGCCGATTCGGGAAAGCCACGCGTCCCACGCGGGAAGGCGCCCGGAGAGATTTTCCGCGTCGGCAAGAAACGCCTCGGACTCGCGGCGCGGCATAAGCGCGAGGCCGGACATTGAGAACAGGAACGCGAAAACGGCGCGGCGTGCCACTGTCGCGTCGTGAGTGACGTTCTTTATCGTATTCATTATGTGCACGCTGCGGACGTCAAGCAGATTGGGAGAAACGTCCGAAACGTCGGCAAGCATGACAAAGGCCTGAAAAAGGACGTAAAAGACCGTGAGCAGAACGGCGCAGTATGATTTTTTTATGCCGCGGGAAAAACAGCTCATCAGTCTCCCTCCTTTACCGATTATATTATCGTATCATTCGCGGGGCAAATGCAATAGGGAAAATAAAAAAATAGGAAATTTCTCTCCGCGCGTTTATAAAAAAACCGACCTTCGCGCGAGCCGCGGGAGGATATTCCGCCGCGGCAGTTGTATAATAGCTACGTGTTTTTCCGCGCTTTCCGCGGGCGCGCGAAAAATGAGAGGCGTCTTCGCCGCTGACGCGGCGCAATATATTTTATGTGGGAGGAATTTCTCATGAACTCTTGGTTTGAGAGACAGTTCAAGCTCTCGGAGCACGGCACGGACGTACGCAGGGAGATCATGGCCGGTCTTACGACATTCGTCACGATGGCCTACATCATCTTTGTCAACCCCGGGATTCTCTCCGAGACCGGAATGCCTTTCGGCTCTCTGCTCGTGGCCACCTGCCTCGGCTCGGCCTTCGCCACTTTACTCATGGCTTTTCTCGCGAACTACCCGTTCGCCCTCGCTCCGGGAATGGGGCTCAACGCTTTCTTCGCCTTCACAGTCGTCCTCGGTATGAATATTCCCTGGCAGGTGGCGCTCACGGCCGTCTTTGTCGAGGGGCTTATCTTTATCGTTCTTACCTGCACCAAAATCCGCGAAGGAATCGTCAACGCCATCCCCAAGACGCTTAAAATCGGCGTCTCGGCGGGCATCGGACTTTTCATAACATTCATCGGCCTTCAGGGCGCGGGGCTTATCGTCGACGACCCGGCCGTGCTGCTCAGACTCGGAAAGCTGAGCGGCAACCCGACGGCTCTTCTCGCGCTCGCGGGGCTTCTGCTTATGGTGGCGCTTGAGGCGCGCCACATAAAGGGCGGGATACTGATCGGCGTCATCGTCATCACAATAGTGTCCATTCCTCTCGGCATCGCGAAGATGCCCGACGGCATAGTCTCAATGCCGCCGTCGCTTTCGCCGATATTCATGAAGCTCGACTTCTCGATGCTGGCGAAGCCGGCTTTCTGGAGCGTGACCTTCGCCTTCTTCTTCGTCGACTTCTTCGACACTATCGGAACTCTCGTCGGAGTGGCGAGCCGCGCCGATATGCTTGACAAAAACGGACATCTGCCGAAAGCAAGCCAGGCTCTTATGTCCGACGCGCTCGGCACCACAGTCGGCGCCATGCTCGGCACATCGACCGTCACGACATTTGTCGAAAGCGCGAGCGGCGTCGAGCAGGGCGGCCGCACCGGCCTTACGGCTCTGACAGTCGCCGTGCTTTTCCTCCTCGCGATGTTCTTCAACCCGCTCATCTCCATTGTTCCGGCCTGCGCCACCGCGCCCGCTCTTATCATGGTCGGCGGATATATGATGATGGGCTTTAGGGAAATGGAATTCACAGACTGGACGGAATTTTTCCCGGCGCTCGTCGCTTTCTTCATGATGCCTTTCGCTTACAGCATTGCGGCGGGCATAGAGTTCGGCGTGCTTTCGTTCGTGGCGCTCAAAGTTCTCATGGGACGGGGGCGTGACGTCAACTGGATGCTTTACCTCCTCTCCGTGGTCTTCATACTCAACAGGGCATTTGTGTAGCGGACGATGGCTTTTAAGTTCAATCACTTCAACTTCAACGTCCTCGACCTGCAAAGGAGCCTTGACTTCTATAAGAGAGCGCTCGGCCTCGCCGAAGCGCGGCGCGTCGAGCGCGAGGGCTTCACTCTCGTCTACCTCACTGACGGCGAGACGTCTTTCACTCTGGAACTGACCTGTCTTTCCGGCCGCAGCGAACCCTATGACCTTGGCGAGTGCGAGTTTCACCTCGCCTTCTGCGTGAAGGATTTCGACGCTGCACGAAAGCTCCACGGCGAGATGGGCTGCGTGTGCTTTGAAAACCGCGACATGGGAATATATTTTATCGAAGACCCCGACGGCTACTGGATCGAAATAGTTCCCGAAAGAAAATAACGAACAGCAGGCACAAAAACGGCGGCGCGGAAAAACCGCGCCGCCGTTATTTTTTTGCCTTCGAAGATCTATCGAGCTATCGGCTCATGCGTATCATGTCTGAAAGGAGTGCCTGCCCCGTCTCCCTGCGTCCCGCGCCGGGGCCTGTGAGCGTGACGTCGCCGAGATTGTCAGTCGTCACGGTAACGGCGTTCGTCGCGCCAGAGATTGAGGCAAGCGGATGCGACACCGGGATTTCCTTTGGCTCCACGTAGGCGCGGAAAGTTCCGCCGTCAGCGTTTATCCCCGCGATGAGTTTCACGACGTGTCCCTTCTTCTCCGCTTCGGCAATCTGTTCCGCGGTGACGCGCGTGATGCCGGCGCGCTCGATTTTGTCCGCGGGGATGTCTTTGCCGAAAAGGATTTTGGCGAGTATCGACACTTTGACGGCCGCGTCCCAGCCCTCGACGTCCCCTGACGGATCCGCCTCCGCGTAGCCGAGAGCCTGCGCCTCCGCGAGAGCCGAGCCGTAGTCCGCGCCGCGCGCCATCTTCGTGAGCATGAAGTTCGTAGTGCCGTTGAGTATGCCCTCGAGCTTCAGGACGGAGCAGCCGGCTATGCCGTTTTTTATCATGTCGATGAGCGGCGTGCCGCTCATGACTACGCCCTCGTAAGAGATTTTCGCGCCGTGTTCTTCGGCAAGCGCGGCAAGTTCGTCCAGAGCGAGAGAGATCGGGCCTTTGTTCGTCGTCGTTACGCTGATTCCGCGCGACAGCGCCGCGCGTATATGCGACAGGCCCGGTTCGCCCGTTTTCAGGTTGGTCGGCGTGGCTTCGGCGAGCACCGTGGCGCCCGAGCGTTCAAGCAGTTCTTCAAAAGTTCCGAAGGCGGCGGGATGAAGTTTTTCAAATGTGCCTGTCTGCCGCAGAGATTCCAGAGCGGCGCAGACGTCTATGCCCTGCGGGTCCATTATCACGCCCTTTACAAGGTCGCTGACCAGCACCACTTTGTAGCCGAAGCCGTATTTTTTTTTGAGATTCTCTTTTTTTTCGTAAAGTATTTCAAGGAGCGCCGTGCCGACGTTGCCGCAGCCGGCAAGAGCTATTCTGTTTATCATAAGCTGACCTCCGTAATATTATGACTTGCCGAAAGCCGAAAACAGCGGCCGTCCGCTTGCTCACGCGCGCGAACAGGGCCGCGGAGCGAGATTTTTATAAAATTCACGCGGAAGGCTGCTGCCTGCCATCTTTCTTTCCGATGTGTTCTTTGATCTCCGCCAGGCTGACGCGCGTAAGCTCCGCGGTCGGCAAAGTTCCGAGAATCTCCCACGCCATGTCGAGCGAGTAGGTTATCTCGCGGTCGTCGGCCTTGCTTTGCTTTAAGAAACGGTTTTCAAAGATATTGCCGAAAGCGAGGAAGGCTTTGTCCGTCTTTGAGAGCTCGTCCTCTCCGACGACGCTCGCGAGCGAGCGCACTTCCTGCACGCGGCTGTATGAGGCGAAGAGCTGGCTTGAGACGTTCGCGTGGTCCTCACGGGTGTATCCCTTGCCTATGCCGTCTTTCATCAGACGCGAGAGGCTCGTGAGTATGTCTATCGGCGGATAGACGTTCTTGGCGTCCAGCTCGCGCGAGAGGACTATCTGCCCCTCCGTGATGAAGCCTGTGAGGTCCGGTATCGGGTGCGTGATGTCGTCGTTGGGCATCGTGAGTATCGGTATCTGCGTGACGCTGCCCTCTTTCCCGTGGACGACTCCCGCGCGCTCGTAGAGCGACGCCAGGTCGCTGTACAGATAGGCGGGGTAGCCTTTGCGGCTCGGCACTTCGCCCGCCGCGACACCCAGCTCGCGGAGAGCCTCGCAATAGCTGGTCATGTCCGTCATTATGACGAGGACGTGCATGCCGAGCTCGTAGGCGAGATACTCCGCGGTCGAGAGCGCCATTCGCGGCGTCGCGATACGCTCGATGACGGGATCGTCGGCGAGGTTCAGGAAGGTAACGATGTTGTTCGAATGTCCGCGCGACGAAAGTTCCTGCGTGAAGTAGGCCGCGTCGTCGTGTTTGACGCCGATTCCCGCGAATACGACGGCGAACTCCTCCGAGCCGACGACCTTAGCCTGCGTCGCTATCTGGACGGCGAGCTGGTTGTGCGGAAGGCCGTTGCCGGAGAATATCGGCAGCTTCTGTCCGCGTATCAGCGTCGTCAGAGTATCTATCGCGGAAACGCCCGTGTGTATGAAGTCTTTCGGGTACTTGCGCGCCATCGGGTTGAGCGGCAGTCCGTTGATGTTCACGCGCCTGCCGCCGTATATCTCGCCGCAGCCGTCTCGCGGCTCGCCCAGCCCGTTGAATGTGCGCCCGAGCATGAACTTGGAGAGGCGCACTTCCAGCGGCCTGCCGAGAAAGCGGACTTTTGTCGTGCTGGGTGCGAGCTCTCCCGTGCCGGTAAAGACCTGAACGAGAGTGGCCTTTTCGCTGAGAGATTTGACCTGCCCGCGGCGCACGGCGCCCTTTTCGTCGCGTATGTCGACAAGCTCGCCGTAGCCGACGCCTGTCACGTTCTCGACGATGATGAACGGACCCTCTATATCTTTTACGCCAATATATTCAGCACGCGGCATGATCATTCACCCCTCAGCTTTTTCGTGCGCTCGGCGGCGACGCGGTCAAGGTGCCGCGCTATGCGTTCGCGCGCTCTGCCGAATCCTTTTTCGTCCTCGGCCGGGAGTTCTCTTAAATGGGTTATCGCCTCTATTGACTCGTCCTCTCTGATTAATGAGATGGGAATGTCCTTGCGCACGAGTTCGAGAGCCCTGTGATAGAAGTCGAGGATGACAGAGAGTATTTCAAAGCCCTTCAGCGGCGGCGAGTACGAGTCGTCCGTGAAAGAGTTCTGCTGCAGGAAGCCGTTCTTGATGAGGAACGCCGTGAAAGCGACGAGCCTCTGGTCGTCCGGCAGAACGTCCTCGCCGACGAGCTTGATGACCTGCTGTATTTTGTTGTCCTCGGCGAGTATGTTGCGCACCTCGTCGCGGACTTCGCCCCAGTGCTGGTTTATGTTCGCGCAGAACCAGCCTTCTACCTCGGAGGCATATTCGCTGTATGAGTCCGTCCACGATATGGCTGGATAGTGGCGCGCGTTCGCGAGGTTTCTGTCGAGCCCCCAGAAGCAGCGTATGAAGCGTTTCGTGTGGCGCGTTACAGGCTCGGTGAAGTCGCCGCCGGGAGGTGACACGGCGCCGATTATGCTGACGCTTCCGTTGTCGCCGCCGATCGTGACGACACGCCCCGCGCGCTCGTAAAATTCCGCGAGGCGGCTCGGAAGGTAGGCGGGGAAGCCCTCTTCCGCCGGTATCTCCTCAAGGCGTCCTGAAAGCTCGCGGAGCGCCTCCGCCCAGCGCGAAGTCGAGTCCGCCATGATGGCGACGTCGTAACCCATGTCGCGGAAATATTCCGCTATCGTGATGCCTGTGTATATAGACGCTTCGCGCGCGGCGACGGGCATATTTGACGTATTCGCGATAAGTATCGTGCGCTCCATGAGAGGCCGCACGGAGCGGGGGTCTTCAAGGACGGGGAACTGTTCCAGAACGTCTGTCATTTCGTTCCCGCGCTCGCCGCATCCTATGTATATGACGACCTGCGCGTCTCCCCACTTAGCCAGCTGATGCTGAGTGACTGTCTTTCCCGTCCCGAAGCCTCCCGGGATACAGGCCGTGCCGCCTTTGGCAAGCGGAAAGAGGCCGTCTATGACGCGCTGCCCCGTTACGAACGGCTCGTTAGGCAGCAGTCGTTCGCGGTAAGGGCGCGGCGTGCGGACAGGCCAGCGCTGAATGAAAGGAACGGCGACCTCGTGCCCGAACGCGTCTTTTATCCTCGCGGCGACGCCTCCCGCTTTTTGCCCGCCGGAGGGCGTTATCCATGTGATTTCGCCTTCGAGGCCGGGCGGCACCATGATTTTGTGTACGAGCAGCGGCGTTTCCTGGATAGTTGCGAGTACCATGCCCCCTGTGACCATCTCTCCCGCTTCGGCGACAGGCGTGACATCCCATATCTTCTCTCTGTCAATCATGTTGACTGTCGTGCCCGGGGAGATGTACATGCCCTCGCGTTCAAGCAGCGCGTCGAGAGGGCGTCCGATGCCGTCGAAGAAACTGCCTATCAGCCCGGGGCCCATCTCTATCGAGAGAGGTTCGCCGGTGCCCTCGATCTCTTCGTGGAGGCGCAGTCCGTCCGTATTTTCATAGACCTGTATGGTGGCGTTGTCGCCCTCCATTTTTATTATTTCGCCCATAAGTTTTTTCGGCCCGACATGAACGACTTCGCGCATACCGAAGTCGCGCATGCCGACGGCTTTAATAACGGGGCCGTTTACGAATTCCACAGTTCCGCGATGGACGGAGCGGCTGTTGCTGTTTGATTCCATAAGCCATCCCTCCCCGGCTTACAGCAGCGGCAGCAGACGTTCTGCCAGAGTGTCCGCGTATTCCTGCGTGACGCTCTGCCAGTCCATATCCACCTGCTTGCGTCCGTCCGCAGAGATTATCCGGCAGCCGCCGAGAATAGGCGCCGGTTCCCCGTCGGCGGACAAATCTATATCGCCGCCGAAAGCTTTGACTTTCGCTATCACTTCGGGCGCCATGTGCAAATCCGTCGAAGCGAGGCGCAGTATAACCGGTGTCCCGGCGCCGATCATCCCCGCCGCCTCTACGCACATTCCGGCCAGTATGTCCGCGTAGTCCTCTCTTTCGCGCAGACGCACGAGCTTATCCTGAAGGCGCCCCATAGCCTCGGAGAGGATTCTGTTTTGCATTCGCAGAATTTCCGTTGATTTCTCCCTCTCGGAGGAAAGTATCAGGCGGCGATGTGTCTCCTCGGCGCGCTTGCGCGCTTCTTCGAGAACGGAGTCAACTTCATGCTGCAGTTTCTCGTTCTCAAGGGCAAGCCACGTCTCCGCCTCTTTCCGCCCTCGGGCCAGGGTGTTCTCGCGCTCATCGCCGGCCCGCTTTAAGATCATCTCTTTAAGATTGCTGACTTTGTCGGCAGATATTTCGTTCATCATCATTCACCTCTTGTGTCGGTCCGGCTCCGAAAGGAGCGACGTTCCCCGCCGCGCGGAATAACCCGCCGTAAAACAAAAGGAACGGGGAAGCCCAAGCGCTACATTTTTACTCCGATTGCTTCCCTCACGTACTTGGTGAGGAAATCGGGGCCGCGTCTTGTGCCGAACCTGTCGGGTATCTCTACGACAAGCGGAAGCTCGCCGCCTTCGCGAAGCTGGCGCAGCGCCTCCGGCACCATTTCGGCGGCTTTCTCCGTTATCGCGAGTATCGCGAGATCCCGGGTCTTCAGGGCCTCACGGACAGCCTCGCGCGTTTCTTCGGGGGTATGCACAAGCGTTCCTTCAATCCCGGCGAGGCGCATGCCTACAAGGGAGTCGTGATTGTCGCTCACAAGGTACGCTTTCATCGGATTTTCGTTTCCGCTTAAAGTTTCTGTATTATCAGCAGAGAAACGATGACGCCGTAAATGGCGATGCCTTCCGCGAGTCCGAGGTAGATGAGGGTGGTTCCGAGCATCTCAGGCTTCTCGCCGACAAGTCCCATGGCGGCCGAGGCGACGTTAGCGACAGCGAAGCCTGCGGCGAGGCAGGCGATGGCGGTCGACGAAGCCGCGGCTATGAAGCCAAGGCCCGCTCCTATCGACACAGCGCTGGTAGCCGCGGCCGCTTCCTCCGCAGCTGAGGACGTGCCGGAGAGAAGCGCGAGCACTGCCCCTGTCAGCACGAGTACGGAGGATACGGCGAGAATGGCGGAATAGATTGTCTGTCCGTTCTTAAGGCTTCTGTTCTTAAGAAAAAATCCCGCCGCCACAAGGGCCGCCACAGTACCGCCGCTTAACATAAGTCCAAACATTGAAACGCATCTCCTTCTTGAATTTTATCTTTTTTATATGGATCAAGCCGCCGCGCCGGGCCATTCGGCCACGAGCGCCCGCTCGGCTTTATCTACTCGGCTCCGGCCTTTGAATATTCGCCGCGATCCGCGCTCCAGCGGACAGGTTTGAAAGCGCTGCCGCCGCCCCTGTAGAATTTGCTGAAGAACTCATAGTATTCAAGGCGCAGAGTCTGGATGAAGACTATGAGCCCTTCAAGCCCCGATATGACTATATTGCCTATCACGAACACGACGGCCTTCATCACGATGCCGCCCGGCAGCGCGCGCACCATGTCGGAAAGCATGATGACCGCGAACGAAAGTCCCACGTGGTTCAGCGCGAAAGCCGCGAGACGCACGAAAGATGTCGTGTTTGAAAGGAACGAAAGCAGGCCGTGTACTATCTCAAACACATTCATCACGGAGGACTCGCCCTCGTCTTTCTGGCGCAGCAGGTGCTTCGCCAGCGCGATGCGGAAAGCCATCAGGAGGAGCATGACCAGCGCTTCGCAGAGCAGGAAATTCACGATCCTGCCGGGCACTTCAAGCCCCGTGATATATATCATGGCAAGAACGCAGAGCGTCCAGTAGAGCAAAAGCCCCGCCATACCCTGGCCGTCGAAGAGCAACCGCCCGAAGTCCCGCGCCTTGTACTGTTTTACGATGTTAAGCGCGATGCCAAAACTTATTATGGACACGCCGACGCATATTGACATGCCTATCAGCCTGTTTATGTCGTGCATCGGGCTGAGCCACAGGGCGGGCAGGACGTCTTCCATGCCGAATATGCTGCCGTAGAGGAAACCGAACACCACGGATGAGAGAGCGCCCATACACATGACGCGTCCGAGAGACCTGCGCAGTATGCCGCGTTTTACAAGCAGCAGCGAGCCAAGGAAGACAATCAGACCGTGACCTATATCGCCGAACATGAAGCCGAAGAAGATCACGAAGGTAAGAGCCACGAATGGAGATGGGTCCATCTCCCCGTAGGAGGGAAGGCTGTATATGGCCACTATGTCCTGAAAGGCGCGGAAGAGCGCGTTGTTCCTGAGCATCACAGGAATGCTTACGCCGAGCGACGAGATTTCGCGCGTGTCTTCGACGGCAAGCGTCGTGTTCGGAGCTTCTGCCGCGATCTTTTCGCTTATCGCGGAGTATGTCTCCTCCGGCACCCAGCCCGAGAGGAGGAACATGCCGCTGACTTCACCGCGCCCTTTGCAGACTTCGTATATTCTCTGCATCGTATAGAGCTCGGAGAATAGCAGCTCGTACTTCTCGCGGCTCCCGCTCAACATTTCTTTCGCGGCTTTGGCGAGACCGTCGATGGCCCTTTTGCGGTTCGCGGCGAGCCTGTCAAGCATTGCAACCGGGTCGCCGCCTTCTGTCAGAGCAACGAACTCGCTTAGCGGAAATTCTTTGAAGTACACGGCGTCAAGGAGCTTTTTAGCAGGCTCCGCGCGGTCGGGCAAAGTGAACACAACCGCCCACGTGTCGCCGCCTGACGAAGCGAGGCTGTTTAAGACAAGCGGAAACTCTTTTGCGCTTTCTTTCAGTCGCTCGAAATTCTCGCTCGTTAGGCTGCCGAAAAAAGTTTTGACGAATTCGCTCCCGGCTATATCTTTCGGGCTGAAATTCGCGGCTTTCAGCGCCCTGGCTAAAAGGCCTGCCTTTTGCAGAAGTTCCTCCTCTCCCGCGAGAGCGGCTCGGCGCTTTTCCCATATCTGCAGTTTCTTAGAGGTCTGCTCGACCAGCATGCGGGCCTTGGTCAAAGTGAAATCTTTGCCGATTGCCACCGGCTGAGGCGGAGGCGTCTCCTCTCCCGCGACTTTCCAGACGGCGGAGATCTGCCCGACAAGCGCGTCGTAGGGATTTTCTGTTTCTGTGGTCAGCCGCGACTGAAGCGACCTGTCGTTTATGAGTTTTTCGAGCGACAGCGGCTGAAAGCCGCCTGTCAGTACCATCCGGCGGGCGACCGGCTCCATCTCGGACTGCGGCCCAATCACGGTCAGAGCGACCATTTTCATTACTGCCATGTGCGTTCACCCCCGTTGAGTATCGGCCTTATCAGATATTTTACAGCCTCGCCGCGGTCGCTGCCGTAGCGCACGCACTCCGCTATGCGTATGACATCGGCCGCTTCGTATGTTCTCAGCATGAAGTAGGCTACCGCCGTGTAGAAGCTGGGCACCCCGGTCTTCATCAGCGTGAGGGCTTTCAAGTAGACGTGTCTTTCTATCGACATGTCAAGCGCCAGTTCCGCGTCTCCTTTACGCAGCGCGGCCGAGAAGATTTTCCCGTAGTGCGGGAAAAGTTTTTCCGTCAGCGCCGCCCTCTCCTCGATGCCGCCGCACTCCGCGAGAGCGAGCAAGTGTTTCGTCTCCACTTTGTATTTCACGGAAAGCACGCGGCTTATTGCCTCTTCGGCGCTCATGTTGTAGTAGCACAGGCAGCGGTGGAGGCAGTAGAGATTGAGGAGGTCGAGACGTTCCCCGAAGAGCGGTTCGAGTTTGGAGCGTTCGAAGGCGGGGAGCTTTTCGACGTCTGCGCAGAGGCGCGTCTCGACGAAATTGTCTATGGCGGATTCAAGAGCGAAGAGCGATTTTTCTCCGTTTTCCAGGCGGCGCACGGGCTCGCGAAGAATCCCGAAGTACGGCGTCGGAGCCAAAACCTCAAGCGCCCCTTCGTAGTCGCGGCAGTTCAGCAGAGCTTCGTAGGGGAGCGTTGAGCCGGGCACGCAGTAGAGACGGTTTTTCATTTCGTCGCGCGTAAGCCGCTTTGAGCGGATCCAGCGGAAGATGCTCTTCAGCTGTTCCGCCTCGTGCCGGCTCAGCCAGTCTGTGAAGAAGTCGCGCCAAAATCCGCGCAGATAGAAAAGGAAGGACTCCGCTTCCGTGAGAAAGGCGGAACGCACAGCGTTCTCCAGGTCTGTGCGGTGCACGTTGACCGGAACCAGCGATTCGAGCCTCTTTTTGTAGCTTTCGGTCTGTTTCAGGAAAGCGGCTATTTCCGCGGTTGATTTAAGGCCGAGCAGCGCCCAGTATTCGTCGGCGCGCAGCAGACGGCTGTACAGCACATGGGCTTTTACTCCGAGCGCGGCTGCGGGGCCGTTTGTGAACGGCACTATCTCACGCCTCTTTTCTTGGACGCGAAGCCCTCCGCTATTTCGGAGACAATTGAATCTATTACGGTATCGGCGTTCTCGGAAAAGCGTTTCTGCATGAGGTCGCGTTCCTCTTCGCAGAGATTCGCTATCCGCTCAGACTCGTTCTTCGCCGCGTCCCGGGCTTTATCCGCAATCTCCCGGGCCTGCCCGTGCGCCGACTCGATGCGGCCGGAACGCTCGGAGGCAAATTTTTCACGCGTTGTCTGAAGCATAGCCGAGGCTTCGCTTTCTGATTCCGCGACTATCTGTTTCGCCTCGGATTCCGCTCCGAGCAGAACAGAGAGAACTTCCTGAAGAGTGCTCATTGCCAAAAATCCCTCCTTTGGGCCGTGCTATTTTTTAATTTTTTTCTGCGCGAGCTTCATCCTCGTGAAGTCCTCGCGGTCGCTCTCCTCGAGCACGTCGGTGATGAAGCGTATATCGGCCAGATCTTTCGGAATGACGACTTTTTCGAGAGCGTTGACGCGCCTGTGCGTCTTGCGTATCTGCAGCGCGAGACGGCAGACGCTGGTCTCAATCTCGGCAAGACGGGCAAGCAGCGCCATCACCTGACGGAACTTCGCGTAAGCCGCGTCCATCGCTCCGGAGGAGCCGTGGAAAGAGTAGCTCGGGATCGCGCTGCCGTTCAGCGGGTCGATGTCGGGAATCTCGACGCCCATGACGGAATGAAGGCGCACTGTGATGTCTGCGGTTACCGGGATAGATTCCGAAATGTCGCCGACTGTGTCGATGCCGAGCGAAATGTTGGCCTTCGTGAGGACATCGTAGGCCTCGCTGAAAACCTTCGCGACCTCTTCCTGTATTTCTTTCGCCGAGTCGATGTAGCGAACCAGCTCCATCATGAGCACCTGGCGCTTCTGTTCCAGAAGGTCGTGCCCCGACTGCGCCATCGCCATGTCTTTTGTGAGCTTGACCAGATTGCCTCTAGTCGGAGCGAGCTTTGCGGCCACGTATACTCCCCCTTCACGATGCGCGCCGGTGACACAAAGGCGCCGCGTTGCTATAATCTTGCCTGCGCGTTTCTGTCGGTAGCCGCGCGGCGCTTTATTGTGTTCACGCCGCGGGCGGAAACCCCGAAGCGATTGTAACACTCAAACCCAGCTTACGTAAGGGGGATAAATCACTTATGTTTTCACTGTTTATATCGGAGACTGCGCTCGCTAAAATTCCAGGGCTCTCGGCGGCCGGAGTCAACGCCGAAGCGCTTCCCTATACAGGGCCCGCCGACGCGGATATGCTTTTTTACGACAGGCCGAAGGTGGCGCCCTCTCTTCCGTTTGATCCGTTCGGCCATCCCTCGCCGGCCGTAGTGACGCGCGCCGCGCTTCTTGAAGCGGGGTTCGCCGCGCAGACTTTTCGCGCCGGCACATCAATAGCACCCGCGTCGCCTCACGTGACGGTAAGCGAGAGGCCGGGACGCGATATGCGCTTTGAGCGAGCTGTCCCCGATTACGCGGAGATAGCGGAAAAGTGCGCCGCTCTCGCGCGCTCGCAGGGCGGCGGCGTGAAAGAGGCGGTTCTCGCGGAGTCCGTACCCGGCGGCACGACCACCGCGATGCTAGTGCTGCGCGCTCTCGGCTACGAAGGCACGGTTTCTTCCGCGGGGCCCGAGAATCCTCTCGCTCTGAAGGAGCGGATATGGCGCGAAACTTCGTCGCGCCTCGGCATTGCCGCGGGAAGCATGAAGGGCATGGGGATAGAAACGGCGGCCGAGATAGGCGACCCGATGCAGGTGGCCGTCGCGTCATACGCCGCCGCGCTGCCCGACGAAGTCAGCGTGACTCTTGCCGGAGGCACGCAGATGATGGCTGTCGCCGCTTTGCTGCGCGACATGGGCTGCCGCCGCGACATTCTCGTCGCTACGACGAAGTATGTGCATATCGACCCGACGAGCTGCCTTGAAGAGTACGCGGAAAAAATCGGCGTCAGATGGTACGCGGCGCCGCTTGATTTTTCCCGCTCTCGTTTTCCAGGGCTCGCGGACTACGAGAAGGGTTTCATAAAAGAGGGCGTGGGCGCCGGGGGCGCCGTCTGGTACGCGCAAAAACTCGGCGTTTCGATGGAGCGTATTCAGTCGCGCGCGGAGGCGCTCTACGCAAAGATGTTGAACGAATGTCCGCCCGCGCGGACGGCGGCGAAAGAATAAGATCCAGACAAACGGCTTTGCGCAAGGGGCGATGCCGTTTGTTTTTTATAATCACGCGGCGGGCGGCGCGAAAAATTTTTTATCGCGGAGAGCGCGCGTTTTTATCCGCGCGGCTTTGTCTTTGAAGCGCCGGCGCGAAAAAACCGGCAAAAGCGGCGCGCGCCCTTGTCGTTTTTTTTTATTTCTTCACGATTTTTTACTCAATCGTAATTTCTTTTGTCGCGGAACCCATGATGTTGCAGACAAGCTCCACTTTCAGTCTGTCGCCCGGCTTCACCCCGTCGAGTTTGACGGAGGCGGCGTAGCCCTCGTTTGTCGCCTGCGATTCGTATCTTTCGGCGGCTATCTGTCCCGAAGGCCCCGATACCGTCAGGCTCATGACGAAGTGCTTCGTCCTGTCGTTGACGGCGTGGTCCGCCGTGATTGCAAGCGTCTGCCCCGCGCCGTCCCAGCTCAGCTTTATGTTTGCCGGAGGGTGTGCGACGGCCTGTCCCGCCACAGCCGCTGTCATTATAAACGCCAGTGCCGCCGATTTTATCAATGTCACCGCGATAACCCCCTTGCTCTTAATTCTTTGCACAAAGTCATTATATCCTATAAATGTGGCGATTTTGAGAGAGCGGCGCGGCGTTACAGAGCGGCCATTATCTTCGGCAGAGCGCTTTTTACGACATCCACGCCGCGCAGAAATTCTTTTATTTCTATCTGCTCGTCGGAGCTGTGGTCGTAGTGCGAGTCTCCCGGGCCATAGGCGCCCATCGGGCAGCCCCAGGGCGAGAGCACGTTGAAGTCGCATGTCCCCTGTTTCGCCAAGACGCGCGGCGGCTCTCCGGTGACTTCGCGTATCGCGGCGCGGAAAGCGCGCACCACCGGATCCGACTTGCGGACTTCGTGCGGCGGCACGTATTCTATTATTTTGAGGCCGACGTCGAAAGCGGCGGCTGTTTCCGAGAGCATTAGCTCCAGTTCCTCTTTGTCCGCGCCGATCGGCGTGCGGAGGTCTATCGTTATCGAGGCGGTGCGTTTGCCCTCTTCGCGTCCCTCCATTTCCATTACCGCGAAATTATAGCCGCTTCCCATGTTTTTTGTTATCTGACAGAGCGAGGCCGCCGCGTTGACTGCCGCGGTCATCGGACCGGGGCTGCCGGAGCGGTGCGCGCCGTTGTCTTCCGCGACGAGAGAGAAGAGCACGCGCCCGCGGTAGGAGAGCGCGACCCCCTGGCTTCCCGTCGGCTCGCCGATGACGAGCGCCGCCGGCTCGTGCAGCGGCATGCGAAAGCGCGCGCCGCGCGAGTCTATCTCTTCACCGACTGCGGCGACAAAAGTCACGCGCCAGTCCTCCGGCACGGCGACGGCGCCTCCTCCGACGGCGAGCGCGAGGCAGGGGCTTTTCGCGTCGACTGCGCCGC
The DNA here is from genome assembly GCA_964450835.1 of uncultured Synergistaceae bacterium. Classification (GTDB taxonomy): domain Bacteria; phylum Synergistota; class Synergistia; order Synergistales; family Synergistaceae; genus Caccocola. The sequence continues at coordinate 15,074 of CAYVEQ010000016.1, read as the reverse complement.
GCCCTATCACGCGGTCTTCCGTCACGGCGAATTTCGGCCCGCCAGGCACCGTGTCTATGTGGCTTAACAGCACAAGCTCCTTGTCGCCGTTGCCGCGCGTCGCTATCACGGAGCCGGCCCCGTCTATGTGTGACGTTTCCCAGCCGAAGCGCTGCAGGCGGTCGCACAGCATCCGCGCCGCGTTTTCCTCGTGCGTCGTGGGGCTCGGCACGGCCACTATGTCAATGAGCAGACCGACAGATTCCGGAAATCGCATCAGTTTACGCCTCTTTTAGCCGCAAGTTCGCGCATTGTTCTGCCGAATATTTCGACGCCTTCCTCCGCGGCTTCGCGGGTTACCGCAAAGGACGGCAGGAAGCGCACGACGCGGGGGCCGGCAGGCAGGGAGAGCAGTCCGTTGTCCTGAAGCGCCTTTACTATTTCCTGCGAAGGTATCGCGCATTCCGCGCCGATTAAAAGGCCGTCGCCGCGCGTGCCGCTTACGAGAGGCAGAGCGCGGCGCTCTATGCCGGAGCGGATTAAGCGGCCCGTCTCATCCGCGCGGGCGCAGAGATTGTCCCGCTTTATGAGTTTTAAGGCCGCAACCGTTACCAGCGCCGTGAATCCGTTGCCGCCGTATGTCGAGCCGTGCGTGTGCGGCGGGAAGTCGCCGAGCTCGCTCCGCCAGAGCACAGCGCCCGCGGGAAGGCCGCCGGCGAGTCCTTTCGCCACGCAGATTATGTCGGGCTCAAGGCCGTGGCGGTACGAGGCAAAGAAGCTCCCGCACCGCCCGAGGCCTGTCTGCACTTCGTCCGCGACAAGCAGCGCGCCATGCGCGCGGCAGCTTTCAGTTATCGCGCGCCCTACTTCCTCGGGAATCGGGAAAACGCCTCCCTCGCCCTGAACGGGCTCGATAAAGACGGCGCAGACGGCATCCGTGATTTTTTCGGGAATTTCCTCGGGAGCGCAGTGTTTCGCCGCGTGTATGAACGAGGCGAAAGGCGCGCGGTATTTCGGGTTGAACGTGAGGCCGAGCGCCCCGCAGCTGCGCCCGTGGAAAGCCCGCCGCGCCGCGATGATTTCGTTTCTTCCCTTTTGCAGGGCGAGGGCCAGCTTGAGCGCCCCCTCGACGGCCTCCGTGCCGCTGTTGCAGAAAAAGACGGTCGCGTCGCGTCCCATGCCTTCGGCCAAAAGTTCGGCGGCTTCTTCGCGCGCGCTTGACTCGTAACCGGCGCCGCAGCTCCACACTCCGGCCGAAGCCTCTTTTACCGCTTCAAGAAGGACGGGGTTCGCGTGTCCGAAAAGCGCGGCCCCGTGGCCGTTAAAGAAATCCACATAGCGGCGACCTTCGGAATCCCACACGTAGGGCCCCTCGCCGCGCGCAAGCGAAAGGCCGCGCCCGCCGAAAAGCCCGCTCAGCGCGCCAGACATGTCGCTTTCCCTCCGAGAGCGTTCGCTATCGGATCCTTAACGCGCCCGTCGGCGAGACAGACTTTCGGGACGGAGAGTTCGAGCGCCTCTTTGCAGGCGACGAGTTTTCTTTTCATGCTGCCCTCCGCGTAATGCTCCAGCAGCTCCCACTCCGAAAGACGCGCCGTCGTTATGAGAGAGGCGGGGTCGTTTATATCTTTCATGAGGCCGGGAACGTTTGTGAGGATTATCAGTACCCGCGCTCGGGCCTCGCCGGCGATGCGGGCGGCCAGGCGGTCGCCGTCGACGTTAAGAGATACGGAAAGCTCCGCGTCGAGCGCGAGCGGCGGCACGACGGGCACGACCCCCGCGTCAAGCATCGCCTCAAGAGGCGCCAGGTCGATCGCAGTCACAGTGCCGCTGTAATTGCCCCGCAGTATCCTCACGCGTCCGTTTACGCTCTCGCGCAGGAAATCCTTGCGCTTCGCCACGGCATAGGCCGCTTTCTCGGGATCGGCCTGCTCTGCCCTGACGCCGCGCTCGGAAAGAATACGCTTTACGCGCGCGCCGTAAGAAAGCGCCGCCTCGCGGAAGAGCTCGCGCTCCCGCGCTCCGACAAAACGGCTGCGGTAGCCGCTCGGACTTGTCACCGTGCGCACCTCGACGCCGCGCTCCGCGCACAGCTCGTTCATGACGCCGCTTGCGCCGTGCACGACAATCCAGCGCTCGCCATCCGCGGTTCTTTTCGCTATCTCGCCCGCGAGGGGTTCTATCGCGTTTCCCGAGGCGCCTCCGATTTTCACTATTCCGGTCATTCACAAATCCTCCTACGCCGGGTAAACGGGCATCATATCGAGTCCCGCTGTCTCTTCAAGGCCGAACATTATATTCGCGCACTGCACCGCGGAGCCCGCGGCGCCCTTCATGAGATTGTCTATCGCTGAGGCGGCGATCATTCTGCGCTCGTCGTCCGCGAGCATGAAGCCCGTCAGCGCCCTGTTGCTGCCCAGCACGAAGCGCGGGTCAGGCACGCGGAAGTGAGCGGGCTTCGCCTGTGTGAACGAGACGAACGGCTCGTCCTTCCACGCGGCGCGATAGAGCTTCCATATCTCAGCCTCGCGCGTCTGGCGGTTAAGTGTGATATGCGCCACGCACTGTATGCCGCGCACCGTCTCTGCGGTCGTCACGCCCATCGTGAAAGAATCCGCGGGCAGCGAAAGTTCCTGAACGACTTCCGCCATGTGACGGTGCACGAAGGGAGTGACAACGCGCATCGCGCGGCTGCGAACCGCGTGGGCCGAGCCTTCGTCGGCCTGCGCGCCGGCTTCCGACGAGCCGACGCGGCACTCGACGCGCGCTTCCTTCACAAGTCCCGCGCGCGCTATCGGAAGCAGAGCCGTGATGACGGCGGTCGCGTTGCAGCCGACGCCCGAAATCAGACGCGCGCCCGCCATCTCCGCCCGATGCAGCTCCGGCAGGCCGTAGACAGCTTCGGAAAGAAGTTCCGGCGCGGGGTGGTCGACGCCGTACCAGTTCCTGTACTCATCAGCGCTGCGCAGACGGAAATCCGCCGACAGGTCGACGACGCGCTCTCCCGCGGCAAGCCTGCGCAGCGCCTCTCGCGCCGAGGTGCGGTGCGGCAGCGCGAGAAAAGAAAGAGCGGGCGAAAGAGTCTCCGCCCCGTCCGGAGCGACGAAAGTCATTTCATTGTATACGTGGCGAAGATGCGGGTGAACCGCTCCGATTGGAACGCCTGCCTTTGAGCGCGAGACGGCGCCGATCACGGCAAAGCGCGGGTGGCGCGCCAAAACGCGAAGCAGCTCGCCTCCCGCGAAGCCCGCCGCTCCCCATACCGTAACGGGAATCTTCTCTGTCATAAAAATTTCTCCTCTCCGAAAAATTCATCAAAACTCACAAAAAAGCCCGCTCCGAAGGGAGCGGGCCGAATCTGCCGCAGGCGACAAGCGCTAAAGACTGACGGCAAAAATCAGCGACCCGCCCGCTGCGCGCTTTGCGCGCTTGCATTTGCCTCGCTTTATGAACGCGGCGGGGGCAGTTCGCTTCATCTATCTTCTCCTGTTCCACGCGGCTTCGACCACCGCGCCGGGAATGTCCGCGCCCGTCGGCGCGATTGAATTGCGGAACTCGCCGCCATCGTTGACCTCGTTGACGAGCCAGCGGCCGCCGCTCTTAAAAAGATCGACAGCCAGGAACTCGCCGCCGATTGCCGCGTGCACAGCGCGCAACAAGGCCGACAGCTCGCCGTCAAGAGGCATGACGGAGGCTGCGCCTCCGCGCGCCGTGTTCGTAATCCAGTGGTCGCTCGCTCGCGCGATGGCGCAAAGCGGCTCTCCGCCGACGACAAATGCGCGCACGTCGAAACCGCCCTTGTCCACGTACTCTTGAATATAAAAAGTGTTGTGAATGGCGCCGAGCATGGACTTGTGTTCAAAGACCGCCTCCGCGCTCTCTCTGTCGTTGAGCTTGGCAAGCAGCCTTCCCCAGCTTCCGCTCACCGGCTTGCAGACGACGGGATAGCCGAGACGGCCTGCCGCGTCAAGCGCCCCCTCCTGTGAAAAAGCGACAAGAAACTTCGGCTGAGGCACCCCAGCCTCTTCAAGAACCGCCGACGTCGTCAGCTTGTTGCCGCAAATCCTCATGACGCGCGACGGGTTGACGACAGTGACGCCCTGCGCCTCCAGCACACGCGCTACGCCCTCGTTCTGATTGTGCGAGACGCACCTCGCGAGCACAACGTCGTCAGACGCGCAGAAAGGCCCGCCGCCGAAGACCGCGTCCGTCACGTTCTGCAGTTCGCATGGAATGCCGAGACGTCCCGCGGCCTCTTTCAGCAGCTTCTCCTCCGCGCGCAGGCGCGTGAAGAGAATGCGCAGAACCGTCATTACTCTCCCCAGTCTTCCTGAACCTGCGGCGCTTCCTCAAGCGTGAGCGGTTCGAGAGAAACCACCTCAAGCTCCGTTCCGCAGTCGGGACAGATAACCAGTTCGCCTTCGCAGCAGTCGTCGGGAACGGAAACATCGGCTTCGCAGACACAACAAAGAGCTTTCATAAAAAATAACCTCCGGTAAATTTAATATATTTTCTTAAAACTTTTGAACTTTTTATTTTTTAGTTTTCCGATAATTTGTTTTTTTACAACCTCGTCTTTGTTCAAAACTTTTACAATAGTTCATAAACAGCCATAGATTTAACTATCTAAATTGGATAAAATAATAAAAAGTTCATTTATCCCGTTGAGGTATGATACACGGAAGATTCTATTTGTCAAGCGCGGACTTTAGCGGAAATTCCTCGCGGGGGGGGCTAACTTCGCGGATTCGCGTGAAAGCGCGCGCACGAGGCATCACGGCGCGGGTGAACCCTGCGCCGGCGCGATGATTTGCCGAAGGCCCGCGCGCGAGGCACATTTATCTTTTTTCAGGCGGTAATATAAGATAGATTCGCAGCTGAATCCGCGGGAATCGGGGCGGCTGTATGCCTTTATGGAAAATCATCGAACCCGTCACGGCCGGGCTGTCGTTGAGCCGCACGGCGGGGGCCGCGCACATCGGGCACACAGCGCGCATGTGCCGGGGCGGCGAGATAAAGCGCGCGGAGCTTTATATGCGCGGCAGCTTCGCGATCACCGGAGCGGGCCGCGGCACAGACAAGGCCCTTATCGCGAAGCTTATGGGAATGAAAGCGGACGACCCGGGCATAAGGCGCGCTTTCGGGCTTGCGCGGCAGGCGGAACTTGAATTTGAGTTCCATACGGAGGATGTCGCGGGCGCGCCCGCGGCGGCGATGACATTCACGTCGCTCCTCGGCCTTGTCTGCGGCCCCGTGGGAGGACTTGTCGAATGTCCGTGCATAAAACACAACGGCACTTTCACAGCGAACGGCGTTCTCTGCGCCGATATGGCGCTCACCGGCATAGAATCCGCAATACCGCTCGGCGAAGTGATAGACTCAATGGGACAGATAGGGCGCATGTTGGCGCCGGCTCTGCGCGAGACGTCACTGGACGGCTGGCCTTGCGGTCACGCAGACGGCCCGCGAGATCTCGCGGAGAATCGCAAGAGACGGGATGCTCGGCGGACAGGCTTCAATAAGATAAAAAATTTTGTGAAGCGCGCCTCTTTATACGGGGGGGTGCAGCCGCCCCGCGCTTCCGGCGTTATGTCCTGGTTGTCGTCTCAGGCCGGCCTGCAGTGGTTGGTGGCTCTATTTTACAGGGTTGCTCTGACAACTAATTTTTTAGTAGCGGTTGTCTTAAAACCCTTCAGCTGTGTTGTTCTGCAACGCGGCTGATTTCCTGCAGCTAAAGCTGGAAGAGTTGAATTTTTTATACCTTAGCGGTGAAATGATACAGAACAAAACCGTCCCTCGAACCGTTGACCGCTCCAACAAAATGCGTCACGTTCCGCCGTTTCCCGCTCCCGTCTGGAGCGGGGATTTTTTGTTGTGACGCGCTTGAAACGGTTGAAATCGTCATGTTTGTGAAAAGGCTTCTCGTTGACCGCTTCTTTTCCGGCGCGCGTTTCTTTAATGCGGAGACACGGATATGCGAAAGAGGCGGACTCGCCCGTCCGCCTCTTTTTCTGCGTTGCCCGCCGTTATTTGCAGAGCGCTATCGCTTCGATTTCAAGGAGCACGTCTTTGGGAAGGCGGCTCACTTCGACGCAGGAGCGCGCAGGCGCGTTTTTCGGGAAATACTTCGCGTAGACTTCGTTGATTGTAGAAAAGTCGTTCATGTCTTTGATAAAGACAGTCGTCTTTACTACGTCGTCTGGCGAAAGTCCTTGACTTTCGAGGATCGCCGACAGGTTTTTCAGCGACTGCTCGGCCTGACATGCGACGCATCCGGGAACGACGGCGCCTGTCGCGGGGTCAAGCGGGATTTGTCCCGATATAAAAAGAAACCCTCCGGCCCTTACGGCCTGCGAATACGGGCCGATGGCGGCGGGAGCGTTCTTCGTGCCGATTATTTCTTTTGACATTGAAATGTCTCCTTTCTCTCCGTTCTGCAAAATTCTGCGGCACGCCTATCTTACAGCAACGCGGGCGTTATGTAAAACCGCGCCGCCGGCGCCCCGGGCGAACGTGACGGCTGCCGCCGCGTTCACCTGGCGACGGGAGCGACCTTCGCCTCAGTCGCCTTTACGAGGTCCGCCGGAGCGAGCTTGAAGAGCAGCCCGCGGTGCCCCGCGTTGACGGTAACGAAGTCGAAGTTCATCGCCGAAGCGTCTATGACGACCGGATATTTTTTCTTCGTGCCGAGAGGCGAACAGCCGCCGCGTATATAGCCCGTCAGCCCCTGCACCTCTTTTAAGTGCACAAGCTCCGCCCTTTTGTCGCCGCTCGCGGAAGCGAGCGCTTTGAAGTCAAGTTCGCGGCTGGCGGGGACACAGACCATCATCACGCCTGTTTTATCCCCGCGGCAGCAGAGAGTCTTGAACGTGCGCTCCTCGGACACACCTGTCTTTGCCGCCGCGTCCTCGGCCGACAGAGCCTCCTCGTCTATTTCGTATTCAATCAGCTCAAAGGGAATTTTTTTGCTTTCAAGCAGCCGTACCGCGTTGGTTTTCCTGACAGCGGCCATAGTGTTTACCTTCCTTTCACGGTAGCATATAATAAAAAAGTATATCGCAAAAAATGTTAAGGGGGGGGAGTAAGAGGATTTGGAAATGACCGGGTACTTTGACGGCGCCTCGCGCGGCAACCCGGGCGAGGCCGGCGCGGGCGCGTGGCTTGACGGAGGTTCCGGAAGCGCCGTGTGGGAGACCGCGAGCTATCTCGGCCGGAAGACGAACAACGAGGCCGAATACAGAGCGGCGATACTTCTGCTTAAAGCGGCGCGCGAACGCGGCGTGACGCGTCTCACCGTGCGCGGCGACAGCAAACTTGTCATCTGCCAGCTCGCGGGGCTTTGGAAAATCAATCTGCCGCACCTGCGCGAGCTGGCGCTCGAAGCGCGCCGGGCGGCGGAGGGCATGACGGTGGTATACGAATGGGTGCCGCGGGCGGAAAACAGCCGCGCCGACAAGCTGTCGAACGATGCGATAAACAGCGCGACGGGGAAAAAATGAGAGGGCTCTTTCCGTCAAAAGGCAAAGAGGCGTGATTTTACGCTTTTTACGCGGGCGTATTTAATTGCAAAAACAACAGGGAGTGAAGACAATGGCTTTTCTCAGCGACATAGAAATAGCGCAGAGAGCGGAAATGGAACCGATAACGAAGGTGGCGGAGCGTCTTGACATAGAGGCGGACGACCTCGAACTCTACGGCAGATACAAGGCGAAGGTCTCCTTCGGCCTTTGGGACAAGGTGAAAAACAACCCCGACGGGAAACTGATACTTGTCACCGCGATTACGCCGACGCCGGCGGGCGAGGGAAAGACGACGACGTCTGTAGGACTGGCTCAGGCGCTCGCGAAGCTCGGCAAAAAAGTTACGCTCGCTCTCCGCGAGCCGTCGCTCGGCCCCGTCTTCGGGATAAAGGGCGGAGCGGCCGGAGGCGGCTACAGTCAGGTCGTCCCGATGGAGGACATCAACGTCCACTTCACCGGCGACTTCCACGCGATAACATCGGCGCACAACCTGCTCGCCGCGATGCTCGACAACTCGATACAGCAGGGCAACGCGCTTGGCATAGACCCGCGCAAAATCGTATTCAAACGCGTGCTCGACATGAACGACAGGGCGTTGCGCAACATAGTCATCGGCCTGGGCGGAAAAGCCGACGGCGTGCCGAGGCAGGACGGCTTTGACATCACGGTGGCCTCCGAGGTCATGGCGATTCTCTGCCTCTCAAAGGGCCTCGACGACTTAAAAGAGCGGCTGGCGAACATCATCGTCGCCTACACTTACGACGACAAGCCCGTCACCGCGCGCGACCTGGAGGCGCAGGGGGCAATGGCGATGCTGCTCAAAGACGCGATAAAGCCGAACCTTGTGCAGACGCTCGAACATGTCCCGGCTTTCATACACGGCGGCCCGTTTGCCAACATAGCCCACGGATGCAACAGCATCATGGCGACCAGGTACGGGCTGAAACTCGCGGACTACTTCGTCACGGAGGCCGGCTTCGCGGCCGACCTTGGAGCGGAGAAATTCCTCGACATCAAATGCCGCCTCGCGGGCCTCAGGCCCGACGCCGTCGTCATCGTCGCCACGATACGCGCGCTTAAAATGCACGGCGGCGCGGCGAAAGAAGATCTCGGCAAAATCAACATGGCGGCGCTTGAAGCCGGAATACCGAATCTCGAAAAGCATGTCGAGAATATGCTCTCTTACGGTCTGCCGGTCGTCGTCGCGCTCAACGCCTTCCCGACAGACACGGCGGAGGAGCTTCGCTTCATACGGGAAAAGTGCGCGAGGCTGGGAGTTCCCGTCGTCGAGTCGGACATCTGGGCAAAGGGAGGCGAGGGCGGCATAGCGATGGCGCAGGAGGTAATCAAAGCCTGCGACAAGCCGAACAGCTTCCGCTATCTCTACGACGAGAGTCTCCCGCCGAAAGAGAAGATAGAAATCATAGCGACGAAGATATACGGAGCGGACGGCGTAGTCTACACCGACAAAGCGGAAAAAGACTTAAAGAAAATCCACGACCTGGGCAAAGACGGCCTGCTTGTCTGCATGGCCAAGACTCAGGCGTCGATCTCGGACGACCCCGCTAAGAAGGGACGCCCGACTGGATTTAAGCTCACCGTGCGCGAAGTGCGGCTTTCAGCGGGAGCCGGCTTCATCATTCCTCTGACCGGTTCCGTCATGACAATGCCGGGGCTGCCGAAGCGCCCCTCCGCCTGCAATATCGACGTTGACTCAAACGGAAAGGTCACCGGCCTCTTCTAAAGAAAACCGGGCCTCGTAATAAAAACAAAAAAAGCCCGGCGCGCCAAAGGCAAAGCGGCGGGCTTTTTCCGCAGCCCGCCGCACGGCGGCAAAAGCGCGGAAATTTCGGAAAAAGTACGCAGACGTCACCGCAAGAGGCGCGGCTTCTGCCGCAGCGGCAAGCTTCACAAGAACGCTCCGCTTTAAGAGAAAAGGAACAGCTGCGGCCCCAACCGAGCTCCCTCAGGGTCGCGGACGTTATGCAGGCGGCGCGAAGCCGGCGCAACTTTATGAAGCCGCGCGCGCCGTCAGATTTTTATGAACTTCAGGCTGTTGCCGCGCGAATGTATGATGTTCTCTACGTCGCCTGCGGAGAGCCAGAGCGTCTCTGTGTTGTCGCACGGGTGCACGCCGAGGCGCGAGCGGCCGCGAAGGTCGCTGTCTACAAGGACTTCGACGCCGGCGGCGCAGTCGTTGAGCAGGCCGAGCGGGGTCACGGCGCCCTTGACGAGACCGAGGTGCTCCATCAGACGTTCCTCCGATGCGAAGCTGAGGCGGCTGCTCCCTATCTGAGCGCGTATCGCTTTTAAGTCGGCGCTCTTTGCCTCGTCGAGCACGACTAGGAAGTGGCGCTTGCCCTTTTCGTCGCGGAGAAAAAGATTTTTGCAGACGTCCTCTATCTTCATGCCCTCTATCTGTTTCATCTCGTCTATCGTGTAGACAGGGCCGTGCTCCGTCGAGTCGAACTTTATTCCCATTTCCGTCAGTTTCGCCTTGACTTCCTCTTTTGTAAGCGGCATTGAATTCCCCTCCTGCTTCTTAACGCGATTGTTTTCCGCATTATAGTCCCATTATTTTATTTTCATCTGGACATTCACGGTTCTTTAGTCAAAAATATAACAAAAGATTTTGTTTGAGGGGTGCTGTTTTTTGGATATAAACGATCTCTTACGGGAACTCCTGGGCAGAGGGCGGCGCGAGTGGACGGACGGAAACGGCGACAACGGCAGCGGCTGGAGCGGGGAACGGCGCCGTCCGCCGGACATCCGTCTGCCGAAAGTGAAAAAAATCTGGCTCGCCGCGGGGGGTATATTTATCCTCTTCGCCTTTTTGCTTCCCTGGCTCGCTGGTTTTATGACAGACCTCTACTGGTTTGAGGCGAACGGATACGATTCTGTTTTCTGGCGGCGCATCTTCGCGCAGCTGGAGCTCTTCGCGGCGGCTCTTGTTCCGGGGTTTGCTGTATACTTCCTCAACTGGCGCGAGGCGTGGAAGCGCGGCGCCGCTTTTATAGGAGATGCGCCGGGCGGCCCGCCGCCGGGCAAAACGGGGCGGCTTGTCGCGGCGGCGGCCTTTGTCGTGGCTGCCGTGAACGCTCTCTCCGCCGTTGGAATGTGGGACGGTTTCCTGAAATTTCTCAATCCCGTGCCTTTCGGCGAGACTGACCCGCTCTTCGGCATAGACGTCGGCTTTTACGTCTTTACACTTCCTTTCGTCAGATTCATCCAAGGCTGGGTGCTGGGAGTGCTTCTGCTTGCCCTCGCCGGCTCCTGCGCGGTCTACTTTATGACGCGCGCTCTGTCTTTCCAGAACGGACGCCCTTACGCCGTTCCCGCCGCGCGGCTGCACCTCACGCTGCTTGGTGCGGCGATTCTGGCTCTTTGGGGCGCGGGTTACTGGCTTGACCGTTACGAACTGCTCTTCTCGCCGACAGGCGTCGTCTGGGGCGCGGGCTATACCGACGTGAATATCATTCTGCCCGCCCTTTCCGTTCTCGCTTTCGCAATGTTCGCCGCTGCCGTGCTGCTTTGCGTGAATTTTTTCAAGCCGATGTGGAAACTCTCCGCCGTTATCGTCGGTGCGCTCATCCTGATAGGCTGGGGCTCGCGCACCATTGTTCCCGGCGTCGTCCAGCAGTATATAGTCAAGCCGAACGAGTACGAGCTCGAGAAACCCTACCTCGGCTATCATCTGGACTATACGCGGCGCGGCTTCGGCTTAAGCTCCGTCAGGTCGGTCGCCTTCTCCCCGGATAACGAGATTACGCTGAAAGAGCTTGCCGAAGGCGAGGACACCGTGCGCAACATACGCATGTGGGATTATTCGCCGTTGCTTCGCACCTACCGGCAGCTCCAGGCAATCCGCACCTATTATAATTTCGTCGACGTCTACGTCGACCGCTACGACATAGGCGGGGCGAGCCGCCAGATAATGATCGGCGTGCGCGACCTTGACCTGTCGAATCTGCAAAACCCGACGTGGGTAAACACGCACCTCGAATTTACCCACGGCTACGGCGTGGTCATGAACCCGGTCAACGAGATAGCGTCGGGCGGCCTCCCGCACTTCTTCATGAAGGATATTCCCGTGAAATCCGAGATAGACATCGCGCTTGAACGGCCGGAAGTCTACTTCGGGCCGTGGAGCGGCACATACGTCCTCGTCAAGACGAACGTCAAAGAGTTCGATTATCCTATGGGCGACTCAAACGTCCGCTCGGTCTATGAGGAAGAGGGCGGCGTCCCGATAGGCTCCATATGGCGCAGGCTGCTCTTCACCCTGCGCTACCGCGACACGGAGATTCTCTTCACCGGCGCGCTGACGCCGGAAAGCCGCATACTCTACAACAGAGACGTGCTGAGCGCGCTTTACAAGGTGGCGCCTTTCCTTATCTACGACCTTGACACATATCCCGTGATCATCGACGGCCGTCTCAAATGGATGCAGGACGCCTTCACCTGCTCGGACCGCTACCCTTACTCCAAGCCGTTCACGACGGGCGACAGGCTGCTGCGGCATTTCGCAGGCGTGAATTATCTCCGCAACAGCGTGAAAGCCGTGGTCGACGCCTACACAGGGCGCATGGAGTTCTACGCCGTCGACGGGGACGACCCCGTGATACGCTCGTGGATGAAGATATTCCCCGGGCTTTTCAGGGAAAAGGGCGAGATGTCCGAGAAGCTCTGGGCACATGCCCGCTACCCGGAAGATTTCTTCGAGGTGCAGACGGATGTCTATTGCACCTATCATATGACGGACACGAACACCTACTACAACAGGGAGGACGTCTGGGAGGTTACGCCGAGCGGACGCGAGCGCCGCATCGAGCCGAACTACGTCACAATGAAACTGTGGGGCGAGAACAACGCGGAGTTCGCGATAATCGTTCCTTATATGCCGCTCGGCCGCAACAACCTTATCGGCTGGATGGCGGGGAGGTGCGACCCCGGCAGGTACGGCGAGCTGCTCGTCTACGAGTTCCCGAAACAGAAGCTGATTTACGGCCCCGCACAGGTAGAGGCGCTCATCGACCAGAATCCGGAAATTTCCGCGCAGCTCTCGCTGTGGAGCCAGCGCGGGTCGGACGTCATACGCGGCGACATCCTGGTCGTGCCGATAGGAAAATCGCTGCTTTACGTCCAACCGCTCTATCTTAAAGCGGAAACGGGCGAACTGCCGGAGCTGAAGCGCGTCATAGTGTCGACCGGAGGACGCGTGGCGTGGGCGGAAAATTTCGGCGGCGCTCTTGAAAAGCTGATGGGCGGAAAGGCGAAGCCGGGAGACGCAACGCCCGCCGCGCGCGAACGGCGCGATGAAGCTCCCGCGAACGCGCCCGCCGGAGGCCTGCCGGCGCTTATCGGCGAGGCGCAGCGCCTTTACGACGCGTCGCAGAGCGCGCAGCGCGCCGGCGACTGGGCGGCTTACGGCGAAAATATCAGACGGCTGGGCGAGATACTGCGGCGGATGAAAGAGCCAGAAGAATGACCGTCCTTCCGCCGTCCGCGCAGCTTTCGTGAGGGAAGAAAAAATTCCGGCGCGCGGGTGACGCTCCGCAGCTTTTAGGAATGCCGCCTGCTTTCGCGCGTTTTTGACAGCCGCGCACGGTTATAAAACAGCCGCCGGAGAGAGATGTATTCATCGCCGCCATTTTGAGGCGGCTGAAGGGAGCTGAGTGAATGAAAAAATTTATCGCGGCCGCAGTCGCGCTGCTCGCAGTGCTTTCCTGCGGCGCGGCTTTCGCGGACGACAGGTGGGACGCTCTGGTCGCCGAGATGGAAAGCCGTATTAAAATCAAAGAGGAGGGAGAGTCGGTCTACATGCGAATCGCGCTGCTCGCGCCGGCGGGAAGCGACCGCGAGCTGTTCGCGCTATCTTTGAAGGCGCCGTCGCCGGAAACGCGCGCCGCGGCCGGAGCCGCGCTTGTAAAAAAATGGTTTCCCGGCGGCGACCCGGCGAACTGGGAGAGCGTGAAAGGCTTCTGGGGAAGCGGAAGCTATGTGCCGTTCCAGATAGTCGCGGTCAACGCGCTCTTTAACGCCGTGACCGCGCTGACGGAAATGCCGGACGGCAAGTACGCAGCCGCGTGGCTCATGACGCGCTTTGCCTCATCGCCGCGCGCCACGCTCATATTCATAGATTCAATGCCCGCGCCCTTCCGAAAAACGCTGGACAGACTCATCGCGGAGACGGGAATGCCGGGCGCGTGGGAGACGACGCGGATAGAAGGCCCTTACCCTTTCGTGCCTCTCTACAACGGGTGGGTGAAGACGGATACGGCGATGACGAGAGGCTACCAGTTCCTTGACGGATTAGGGCGCGTCGCGCAGTACGGACAGTTCGCCTGGGACCGCGTCAACGGGTTCGTTTATGAAGTCTTCGATCCGGCCGAAGAAGATTTTTACCAGGACTGAACCCCGTGAAAAAACAAAAAGCGCCGTCGCCGTGACGGCGCTTTTTTATATTCGCGGCTTTCCCGCGGCCGTTACTCCTCAGGGTTCAGCTCGCTTAATATGTTTGCCGTTTCGCTCAGCGCCTCCGCGTCTATCTCTTCCGGGCCGCGTCCCGCGCGCTCCATCTCTTCGAGCCGTTCTTTCGCCGATTCGATCCGCTCCGACACTCCCGCGTTCTCGTACCACTCTTTTAGCGTCTTTATCTCTTTCTCGTCGTCGAGCCTGTCGGTGAGGTATCCGAAAAGAAATGTCTGCTCGCTTATCGCTGCGAGCCGTCTGTCCGTGGCGCACCACGGCTCCGCGAGGTAGGCCGCGTCGTTCAGCACCTCCGTCTCCTCGTCGTCGCTCTCCTCGTCCGCCTCCGGCATATCCCAGATATTTATCACGAAGAAGGGAACGTCGGGCGAAAGCGATATAGCGTGGTTGACAGCGTCTGAAATTTCGTCGCGTCCGGCGCCGGTCTCAATCAGCGCGATGGCGCGCGCGTGTTCTCCCGCTACCGACTCGACAGGATCTTTATCAAGCTCTTCGAGTATCTCTCCGTAAAGGCCGAGGTCGAGCATACAGCGATAGAGCAGGGTGCGGCTTTCAAAGGCGCCCTCGTCGTCGAAATTCGCGAGTTCTTTCGCCACTTCGTAAGCATCTTCCGTCGCGCCGTCCGAGAGCAGCGCAAAGCCGAGGTTCATCATCACAGTCGCGTAGATCAATGCGTCGCGGTCGTCGTCGACGAGCGCGGGAATCTCGCGCGCTTCCACGACGGCGCGGATAGAGTCGAGCGCCTCGCGCAGCATATCGAGGTTCTCGATTGCCTCGTCATATCCCATCGACTCCCAGAGGGCGTACTTGCCGTAGGGGCTGTCCGGATCAAGCGCAAGCAGCCGCTCACCGATCTCCGCAAACTCGTCGTCCGAGCTCGCCTCGTCGAGGCGGCCAAGCAGTTCTTCTTTGTTCATAATATTGTCCTCTCTTATTTCTTTTTAACGCGGCGCGGGCCGTCGCGCCCCGGCGGCTTCCCCGCCTCACGCAGATTATAACAAATCCGCGCTGGCCGCGCGCGGCATGACGCGCGGAAGAAGAGACGAAAGGCCGAGGAACTTGCGAAATACTGCCGCTATGCTATGC
>CAYVEQ010000015.1:23384-35548 GCA_964450835.1 uncultured Synergistaceae bacterium | reverse complement strand
GCGCGCAAGAAGCTGCGCGTGCTTTTATAAACTTCCGAAACGCGGGCGGGTTTCAATGCCTTTACGCAAACCGCCGCGTCCGGCAAAGCGGATATGCGTCGGCCCGAAGGAGCAAAAGCTATGCGAACGCGTGGAACCTCCGGCTGTTTAATAAAATTTGTCCGTTCCGGAGAATTTCTTAAAAAATCAAAAAACACATTCCCGACACTTGACGCGGGCCTGTAACGAGAGTATATCTGTTTTGTTCGTTCTGTTTCGCCGGAAGCAAAACGAGAAAAATGCTCGTATCCGCGGCAGTCCCGGATGGGGAGGGAAATGATATGGCGGAACTATGCTCATCTTATGACGTTATAGTCGTCGGAAGCGGCGGAGCCGGCCTTCGCGCCGCGATAGGCGCGGCGGAGGGCGGCGCGAAGACCCTGATACTTGCCAAGGGCAAAGTCAACAGAAGCGGCTCGACTCTGCTGGCCGGCGCGAATCTAAGCGCGGACATCGCCTGCGACGGACACAGCCTTTATGAAATGGGGCTGAGCGAACGGAACAAGGACGATACGAAGGATAAGTTTTTCGCCGATGTCTGCCACGAAGGATTTTATCTCGGCAATCAGAAACTGATAAGGAAATTCGCCGACGGAGCGCCCGACCGCATCCGCGAACTGATGGACTGGGGGATGGAGGTTCTGGGCACGGAGGGCGAGCGAGGCATCTCCGTATTCGGCTCGGCTATTCTCGACGCTCTCTTCCGCCGCGTCGGGGAGCTTGGCGTAAGCTGGATGGAAAACCAGCTGTTCACCGACATTGCGGTCGATAGGGGAGATGTAAAGGGCTGCGTGTGCGTCGACCTTCTTTCAGGCACCGTCCGATTCGTCGCGGCTCGGGCGGTCGTGATCGCCACAGGCGGGAGCCACGGGATATTCGGCAACACGAGTGGCCCGACGGATTGCTGGGGCGAGGGATCGGCCGCCGCGCTCCGCGCCGGAGCCGAGCTCGTGGACATGGAGATGATCTCCTACTGCCCGGCGGTGATACTCCACCCGAGGATATACAAGGGCAACATCCTGCCTTACATCTTGAACACAACCGGCTACGGCACCTTTGTCAATAAATACGGCAAGCCATTCACACAGCGCTATCTCTCGCCCAAGGTCGAAAGGCTCGCGCTTGATACGGAATGGAACAAGATGCTTCTCTCCTACGCGATGCAGCGCGAAATCAACTCGCGCGGCCGCAACCGTTTCGGCGGCGTCTACTACTTGCTGCAGCTACCTTTGCCGGAGCTCACGGAGGAGCTTTACAACGACCTTCCGAGTCTTTCAAAGGGCATATACGCGGACATCATGAAGATATTAAGCGACGGCTGCGTCACATGCGCGCCCTTCGCTCATTACTTCGAGGGCGGAATCAAAATAGACGAGGAGATGAGCACGGGGCTACCGGGCCTGTTTGCCGCGGGCGAATGCACCGGCGGCATGTTCGGCGCAAACAGGGTCTCCGCCGCGACGACGGAAATGCTCATAGAGGGTCGCATCGCCGGGATGTCTGCCGCAGCCTTCGCAAAAAACAGCGCCGCGCTGTCAGTCCCGGAGCGGGCGATAAAAGATATGGAAGAAGAACTGCTGCGTCCGTACTCCGCGCGCGGCGGAGCAAGCCCGGTCGAAATCAGGCATGCGCTGCACGGGATAACCGCTTCGGCTCTTTCCGTCATACGCAGCGGCGAAGCGCTCGACCGCGCTCTCGGACAGGTTCTCTCTCTCGGAGAAGAACTCAAAGCAGTGTCGCTCGCCTCGCATGACAGAAGATACAACAAGGAATGGATCGAATATCTGCAGCTACGCAACGCCCTGCTTACCGCCGCAGCGACGCTTAAGGCGGCCTCAGTGAGAAAGGAAAGCCGTGGCGTGCACGTCAGAGAGGATTATCCGTATACCGACAACGAGCGTTATCTCGGCAACATCGTGATAACGGATACGAAACTGAACGCCGAATTGCGCCCGCCGGTACACACAGAAGTCAAACCCGAGACAGTGAAAAAGGACTACATCGGCTACGTGGAAGACGTGATTGCGCGGCTGAGCTGAGGAGGCGGGAGAATTGAGAAAAATCACGGTAAATATCCTGCGCGGACTTGAGACGGGACGCGGGGAATATAAGAGCTATACGGCGGAGGTCGAAGAGGACGCGGTCGTGTCCGTTATGAATCTTCTCGAAGAGATATACGAGAAGCAGGATCATACGCTTGCCTTCTTTTCGCACGCTGCGTGCAGACAGGGGGCCTGCGGGAAATGCATGGTCAAGGTCGACGGCGCTGTGAAGCTTGCCTGCAGGGAAAGGGTGGATGCCGATGAAATCACGATAGAGCCGTACAGCAGCAAAGTGGTTCGTGATTTGATATGCGACGCGTAACATGTAAAAGGAGTTGGATGTGAATGAGCAATAACGAATATTTGAATGAGCTTGAGGATCTGAAGCGTCTGAACGACGCGCCCCTCCTGACGCGATGGAAGGGTTTCAGCAAATATACTGGGCCTGCCTTTATGGAGGCGGTCACCACACTCGGCGCCGGTTCCTTCGCCTCTGTGGCCTCGATGGGCGCGGCGTACGGTTACAAAATGCTGTGGATTCCATTTTATTCTTACCTCCTCGGTATGTTTATGTTCTCTCTCGGAAGTAAATTCGCCGTCCACAGCAAACTTGACGTAATAACGGCGCAGAACAGACACCAGAATAAGCTGGTCGGTTCCGCAGTAACAGGCCTGATCGCATGTTATCTCGGCTACGTTGTTTTCACTTTCGGACAGTACGCGCTCGGCACCGACGCTCTGGAAAATATGTTCGAGCTTGTGGGGATCAGCTGTCCGCGTTCCGTGAACTGGATTATCATCTTTATCCTCTCATTCCCGTTTGCTTGGATGTACGGCAAGAACGACAAAGCGGTGCGTTTCGTTGAAAATTTCAGCAAGCTCCTCGTGGGGGTGATGCTGCTTGTATTTGTCGCGGTGGTTTTTGTTACCGGCGTGGATTGGGGCGAGCTGATACACGGGCTGCTTATCCCGACCCTCCCGAGCGGAGTCGAAGGAGTCACGACGGGCGTCGCCGCGCTCATTTCAGTCGTCGCGGTAGGAGACTGGTGCCAGTACCACTACGCCATGAAGCAGCGCCGTTTTAGCCCGGTTCATGAGAAGCTGGCCCATTTTGACCTCGTGGTTGGCGGCCTCGCGCCTGTCACGCTTGTTTTGACCTTCGTCGCAATAGCTTTCGCGGTGACATTCAGCGGCGGCACTTTCCCCGACGACACCTACGAGCTGGCTCACGCGCTTGTCGGCGCGATACCGAGCCTTGCCATCCAGATCGGATTTTATATAGGCATACTGGCCATTACCGTCTCCACGATGACCGGCATGAGCACTATCGCGGCCCAGTCTCTCTGCCGCGCCTTCGGCAAGCCTCTCGACCCGGATTCCGCTCTTTGGAAGTTCGGGATTATCAGCACCCAGATAGGCTTCCTCGGAGCCTATATAGGCAAGCCGATGTGGGCGGTAATCCTCGTTGCCGGGCTTCAGTCCTGCTTCTCGTGGGTCAGCGGCTCTTCGTGGTTCCTTCTTGCGAACGACCGCAAGTTCCTCGGCAGACACGTGGTCAGGAATTATCTTTACAACATCGGAATATTGGCCAGCGTTATAGTGCTTAACCTTACCTTCGTAATATTTGTACTGACAAAACTGGGAGTGTGGGCGTAATGGGAAAAACAATATCAGGTTTTCTTGAGTCTAATGTCGGCCCGATACGTGTGCGCGGCCTTCTGACACTGCTTCTCTGCGTAGCGAACTTTTTCCTCGCGTACGGGATATGCGTCCGTTATCTGATGAACGGAAGCTCCGCGCTTTTCTATGCCAGCCTCGCGGTTACCGTCGTGCTGACGCTGCTGCTCGCCTTCCCGAATCTTGAGACGCGGGACGATGCCGAAGCAAAGGATCTCATTGACTGAAACGCACCACGCAGGCATTATCGAGGTATTTTACACGACGCTGACTGAAATGTGCGGAAACACGAGCGCGGCCTCGGCATTTTCATGACCGCGTCCCGCACCTGCGGATAGCGCCGGGAGTGCAGAACGACGACGTGCGCTCCGTGATGGAAACGCTCTTGACGTTACATCTTATTTCGCGTACGGTGAACTGCTATGTAACGACGAAGAGCTCTCCGGCCGCGGCCTTTACGAAGCCTCGGAGGGCGTTGTGCATGAGCGGCAGACCGATTGCCTGCGGGCGCGTGAATTTAAGGCTATGAGGTGCGTGCGGTGCGGCGCGGACTGGTGCCGCGACATAGAATAGACGGCTCTGTCGTGCGCGGCTTTAACCCGTCAGTCGGCTTTGAATGCCCGCAGAATATGTGCCCGAACAGTATGCGGCTTTTATTTCAGAAGCCCGGAAACCGCGCCGGATTTCAATGAGACTTACGGCGGCCGCCTTCGCCCCGGCAAGAATGTGAAATGCGAGATGGCCTGCCGCTGCGCGGATATATACCAAATGTTCCGCCGTGCCGTGGGGCAGGTCATACCTGATATGGAAGGCGGGGTAATCTCCCGTGTGCGGGCGGTGCTCTCGGAACGCTGCGGCGAGGGCTTCCGGTCCGCGGTCGAAGCGTACGACGGCACTGATAAAGAAAACGCGGAAAAAGAGCGAAAATCTCTTTTTCCGCGTATTTTTGTCGTTCTCCCGCCCGCAGCGGTTAATCTCCCGCCGCTTTGGTGATCAGCCTTTCAAGGTATCTTGATTTCAGCTGCGCCTGCGCGAAGGAGCGCTGGAGTCCGGGGAGCTTCAGTATCGCGCCCAGGACGCCCGCCAGCAGCCTGTGGCTCAGAAGCACTTTGTTGTCGAATATAAGCTCCTGCAGCCTGCCCCGCTCCGTCGCCATCGCTACGGCTTTGTGCGTCGTGTCAAGCGGCGTAATGAGTCTGTTCGGGCGCCACTTGAGTTCGAGCGCCTTCGTCGGGCAGTGCCTGATGCAGACTCCGCAGCCGACGCATTTTTCCGGAATCACGCGGGCTTTCTTCACGCCGTTTTCTTCCGTCATCTCAATGGCGTCAAGCGGGCAGATTTTTTTGCATTTGCCGCAGCCGACGCATTTGTCCGAGGCAGTCTCCGTTATATAGTTGGAGCAGATGGTCTGCGCAACGCCGAAACGCTTTATCGCGAGCAGAGCCTCGCAGCAGCAGGAGCAGCAGTTACAGATGAAGTTGACGCGGCGGCGGACATTCTCGCCGAACTGGACGAGGTTGTAGTCGTACGCCTGCGCGAGGAGGTCGTGACACTCGGCGGCGTCGACCTGACGCGCGTGGCCGTGCTTGATGAGCGTCGCGGCGGTCGTGTTGAATGTCATGCAGATGTCCATCGGCGCGTTGCAGGCCGTGCCCATGTGCATAGCCTTGTGGCGGCAGTAGCACATGCTTATGCCTATGTGCGACGCGGTGTCGATGACGTCGGTGGCGCGTTCGTAGTCGAGTACCTCAAGCAAATACTCGTCGGGTATCTGGGGCTCCTGCACGAAGATGCGCCCCATCTGCACGTCTCCGGTGCAGACCAAGTCGCGCATGAAGTCCTCTTCCACCGTGATGTACTGGTAGAAAAGCTCGCTCAGCGTTCTCTGGTCAATGTCGTGGCGCACGCGCATCAGCGAAAACTCAAAGAAGCCCGCCATAGGCGGCGGAACGGCGTAAATCTGTTTGCCGTCCTGCTCGATGTCGACGAGCAGCGCTCTGGCGGCGAGTTCGTCAAGCACTTTGCGCGCCTCGTGCTCCGGCAGCTGCCACATCTGCGCGGCCTTGCCGACGTCAAAGGGTTTGATGGGAAGCTGGGCCATCAGCCCCGCCTCTTTCTCCGTCATTAAAATTTTCAGTATGTCGTATAAACGCTTCGATTCGGGCGCGCCCTGCGGAAAGCGGTTCAGTCTCTCGACGAGGCGCGAATAGGGCGAACCGTGGGTGTGATTGTGCGACATGCGCTCTCCTCCCAAGTTGATTTCCGTCCTCATTATACTCTTTCCCGCGGCTTATATCCATCGGCGGCGCGCCTGTTTCATGCTGGGGCAGCGCCTCCTTGTGCTAAAATAATTTCGCGCACGCTCCTCTGCGCATTGACGCGACCCTCAACGAAAGACGTGAGCCAAAAGATGGCAGAGATAATATTGAAAGGCAAGCCCGTCATAGAAAAATTGACCGGACAGTTGAAAAGCCGGGCCGACGCTCTGCGCGCCATGGGAGCATCTCCTGCGCTCGCTGTCATTCGCGTCGGCGACAGCGAAGACGATATAGCCTACGAGCGCAGCGCGGAGAAGTGCTGCAAGACGGCGGGCGTCGAAGTGAGGCCGATACATTTTCCGGCTGACGCGGAGCAGGAGAAAGTCGTGGCCGCGGTGCGCATGCTGAATGAAGACGCGTCCGTACACGGCGTGCTGATACTGCGGCCGCTTCCCCCGCACATAGACGACAGAGCGGTCTGCCGCGCCCTCGCGCCTGAAAAGGACGTCGACGGCGTCACGGAATATTCCATGGCGGGGCTTTACTCCGGCATGAAGATAGGCTTCGCGCCATGCACGGCCGAGGCCTGCATAGATATGCTCGACCATTACGGCATAGAGATAGCGGGCAAGCGCGCCGTCGTCGTCGGACGCAGCTTCGTCGTCGGCAAGCCGATTGCCATGATGCTGCTTGAGCGCGACGCGACAGTGACGGTCTGCCACACGAAAACGAGAAACCTCGCCGCCGTCTGCCGAGGGGCGGAAATTCTCGTGGTCGCGGCGGGGCACGCGAAGCTCATAGGGCGCGACTGCCTCGCGCCGGGGCAGGTGATCGTCGATATCGGCATAAATTTCGACGAAAAAGGGAATATGTGCGGCGACGTCGACTACGCAGCGGCAGTGGAAACGGCGCGCGCCGCCGCTCCCGTGCCCGGCGGGATAGGCATGGTGACGACCGCCGTGCTCGCGAAACACGTCGTCGAAGCCTGCCGCCGCATGACGCGCGGCGCGGAAAACATATAAAAGAACGCGAAACGAGCCTCCCGCCCGCATGAATTTTTCCCGACATTACTCTGCCCGGTGCGGAAAATATTATTTTCTATGTTGATTTTTTTTTGCGCGCGGATATATAATCAGACAAGAGCATCAATCACCGCAAAAAGAAAGCCGAGCATGGAATTTTGCGCCGTCTCCCGTTCGGCGCGGAGTTTATAAAGGGGAAACCCTAATCTGTTAAGTGGAGGTTGTGACATGAAGAAGTTTTTTGCATTAGCGCTGCTGGCCGCGATGCTGTCGGTCGCGGGCACCGCGATGGCGGCCGAAAAACTGACGGTCTACACGTCGATGAAAGATTCGCTCATCGGCGCGCTGAAAGAAGAGTTCGTGAAACAGAACCCAGGAATCGAGTTCGACGCCTATGTCGCAGGAGCGGGCAAGCTCATGGCGAAAATCGCGGCCGAGCGCCAGTCGGGCAAGATGGTGGCGGACGTCCTGTGGCACAGCGAAGTTCCCGATTTCTATCAGCTTAAGCAGGAAGGCGTGCTCGAAGCTTACAAATCGCCAAACGCGCAGTACGTGGACAGCCCCGTCATCGACCCGGACGGTTACTTCACGCCCGCGAGAAACGGCACGCTCGGGATCGTTTACAACACCCGCTTCATCAAGACAGCCCCGACGTCGTGGAAAGACGTCCTGGGCGCCGACTATAAAGACGCTTTCGGCATCGCCGACCCCGCTCTTTCCGGAACCGCCTACGGAAGCGTCGCGGCCCTCGTCAACCTTTACGGCTGGGAATACTTTGAAGATATCCAGAAAAACGGCGGCGTGATAAGCCAGGGTTCCGGCCAGGTCGTCGACGACACGGCGATGGGTGACCTCGTTGCCTGCATCGGCGTCGACTACATCACGATGGCCAAGATAGAAAAGGGTGCCACGCTCGCGATGGCCTATCCGAAAGAGACGATAGTCCTTCCGAGCCCCGTCGGGATCATCAAGGGCACGCCGAACCTCACGGCCGCGCAGAAGTTCGTCGACTTCCTGCTCTCCAAGGAAGGCCAGCAGATTATCGCCGACAACTACACGCTTCCCGTCAGAGACGACGTTAAACTCCCCGAGAACAGCCCGCTTCCCAATCCGCACGACGCGGTCGTCAACGCGATTAAGCTCGATTTCGAGAAGATGAGCGGAGCCGGCAAAGAGGGAGTAATCAAACAGTTCAAAGAAATCATGCGCGCCGGAGACTAAACGGCACAGCGCGGAGCCCCGGGCTCCCGCCGCTTTTTCCGGTTTTCTGGGGAAGGCTCAGGCTTAGTCGGGCCTTCCCCTTACGCTATTCTGACTTGAAAGGAGTTGTCCTCTTTGGCTGAAGTCAAACTTGAGCACGTGCGCAAAGCGTACGGCAGCAAGGTTGTCTACAAAGACCTCAACCTCACGATAAACGACGGCGAGTGTTTCACACTGCTCGGCCCTTCAGGCTGCGGCAAGACCGTCATGCTGCGCATGATAGCGGGTTTTGAGTCCCCGGACTCGGGGACCGTCTCAATAGGAGGCGCCGTTCAGTCGTCTCCGGAAGAGAAAATCATGGTGCCGCCGGACGAGCGTTCTCTCGGAGTCGTCTTTCAGGACTACGCCGTGTGGCCGCACATGACTGTGCGCGAAAATGTGGAATATCCGCTTAAAATGCAGAAAATAGAAAAGAAAGAGGCGGCCCGCCGCACTCAGGAAGCGATAGACGGCGTCAACCTGACGGGACTGGAGGAACGTCTCCCATCGCAACTGTCGGGCGGACAGCAGCAGCGTGTGGCGCTCGCGCGCGCCCTTGTCGCGGAGCCCAAAATAATGCTTCTTGACGAGCCTCTTACAAACCTGGACGCGAATCTCCGCGAGGAGATGCGCTTTGAGATACGCGCGCTGCAAAAAAGAACCGGCGTAACGGTGCTTTACGTCACCCATGACCAGGAAGTGGCGCTCGCAATATCGGACCGCATAGCCGTGCTTGACGGGCATGGCAATATCTGTCAGATCGGCACGCCCGTCGAAATCTTCGAGCGCCCGGCGAACGCCTTCGTCTTCCGCTTCATCGGCGTTGCGAATATCCTGCCGGTCGAGGAAAAAGAGGGCTCGCTCGTAATCAAAGGCAGCGATACAATAATTTCCCGTGGGATAAAAGAACCCCTGCCGCGCGACGCGGTGATGGGGTGCCGCCCCTCCGACATAGACCTCCTGCGCGACCCTTCCGCCGGCGTCGCACAGGCTGCCGTCACCCGCGTCAATCTGCTCGGCCCCGTCGTCGACCAGCGCGTGGAGCTTGCCGGGCATGAACTGCGCTCGCAGATGGAAACGCACTACGCGATGGACCGCGGCCTCATCTTCAAAGAGGGCGACGTTGTCGGCATAAGCATAGCGAACCAGCTTATCTTTGACGAAAGAACGATGGAAGGAGTGACCGATAATGGCTAGCCACGGCATCGGCGGAAGAAAATTCGGCATGGCGGAGATAATATTTCTCCTTGCGGTGCTCATTCTGGTCGTTATAGTCGCGCTCCCTGTCCTTCTGATTTTCTGGACTTCGTTTATTGTCGAAGGACAGCTGAACATCAAAACCGTCGTCGACACCATAATGCAGGAGGAGACTTTCCAGGCTCTGAAAATGTCCATCATGCTGGCGGCCTGCGTCACCGTGCTCTGCACCATAGTCGGCACTCTCTTCGCGTGGCTCGTCACCAGGACGGACCTCCCCTTCAAAGAAACCATGAAAGTCCTGTTCACGGTGCCTTTCATGCTTCCCGCGTTCATCGGCGCCATCGCGTGGAAAATGCTGCTGTCGCCGCGCGCCGGGTACATCAACCAGTTCTGGATGGGGCTGTGGGGAACCAGGCATCCGCTCTTCAACGTCTACGGCTTCTGGGGAATTGTCGTAATCGAGTCGATGTATCTCTTCCCGTTCGTGTTTATACAGGTGAGCGGGGCGCTGGAGCATATGGACCCGACGCTTGAAGAGTCGGCGCGCATATCGGGCGCGGGGCTTTTTACGATAACGCGCAAAATCACGATACCGCTGATTATGCCGTCGGTCGTCGCGGGAGCGCTGCTCGTCTGCCTCTATTCGCTCTCGCACTTCGGAACGCCCGCCATACTCGGCACGGGAGTCGGCATATACACTATCCCGACGATGATTTACGAGCTGATTCACCAAAGCGCCGGGAGCTTCGCAGCGATAAGGGCGGCTACCGTGCTTTCCGTCGTTCTCGTGCTTTCCGCGGCTCTCATACTCTACGCGCAGAACCGCGTCATAAAGTCGGGACGGTTCCAGATAATAGCGGGAAAGAGCGTGCGCCCGACGGTGCTGAAGCTGCGCGGCATGCGTATGCCGCTTTTCCTCTTCTGCTGCGCATATCTTTTTATTACGGTTGTCATGCCGACCGTTACGATATTCATAGTCGGAATGCTGAAAACCTACGGCGTGCCTGTGACGCTTGAAAATATGACGTGGGATAACTTCCGCTACGTCCTCTTTGAATGGAAGCTGACGCGGGACGCGATAGTAAATTCCACCTATCTCTCGCTCTCCGCGGCCTTTGTCACGATGATAGCGGGCGGGATAATTTCATACGTCCTTGTCAAGCTCAAAGTGCGCGGCAAGTGGTTCCTCGAATTCCTCGGAATGCTGCCCTTCTCGCTTCCCGGCACAGTCATAGCGCTCGGCGTTATCCTGACGTGGAGCGGCCGCTTTGGCCTCAACATTTACAACACGGCTTGGATAATCTTCGTCGCCTACATAGCGCGCTATATGGCCTTCTCCCTCAAGTCAAACAGCGCCGCGCTCGAACAGGTGCACGACTCGCTTGTCGAGGCAAGCCGCGCCAGCGGAGCGACGCCTTGGCGCTCGCTCTGCGACATTGTGATCCCGCTCATACGCCCCGGCATGGTGGCGGCCTTCTTCCTGATATTCCTTCCCGCCCTGCGCGAGCTGACGACATCTGTTCTGCTCTACGGGCCTACGACAAGGACAATAGGCGTAGCCATCTACACTCTTAACGAGGACGGGGAAACCGTTTACGCCTGCGCGCTCGCCGGCGTCGCTCTCCTTCTGATAGTGGGCGGGGAAATAATAATCAAGCGCTTCTTCGAAAAGAAGCACCGCGCGGACAACGGAGGTGCGTAAGAATGGCTTATGTGGAACTCAGAGAGGTTACAAAACTTTTCGGCACGGTTCGCGCGGTCGACCATCTCAATCTTTCGATAGAAAAGGGAGAATGTTTCTCCTTCCTCGGCCCCTCCGGCTGCGGCAAGACAACGACGTTGCGCATGGTCGCCGGTTTCGAGGACCTTGACGGGGGCGAGATAGAGGTCGGCGGGCAGCTGATGTCGTCGAAGGCGAAAAATTTCTATATTCCGCCGGAACGCCGCGGCTTCGGCATGGTCTTTCAGGCTTTCGCGGTCTGGCCGCACATGACGGTCTACGACAACGTTGCCTTCCCGCTGAAAATAAAAAAGCTGGGCCGCTCGGAGATTGAGGAACGCACGAAACAGGCGCTCGCGAACACCAACCTCACGAAACAGGCGCAGCTCTACCCGAACGACCTCTCGGGCGGAGAAAAACAGCGCATAGCGCTGGCGCGCGCCCTCTCAATAAACCCGGGGCTGCTTCTGCTTGACGAGCCTCTCTCGAACCTTGACCCGCACCTTCGCGAGGAGATGCGCTTTGAAATCAAAGACCTGCAGAGAAAATACGATTTCTCGATAATTTTCGTCACTCACGACCAGTCCGAGGCGATGGCTCTTTCAAACAGAATCATGGTAATGAAAGACGGGCGCACGATGCAGATAGACACGCCGCTCAATATCTACGCCCGCCCGAAAAACCAGTTCGTCTTCAGCTTCATCGGCCTCTCGAATTTCATAAAGGTGAAGCTCGACGGCGGGTGCGCCTTCGTCGAAAGCGCGCCTGGGGCGGGAGCGCTCGCGCGGTCCGTGCCCTACGAGTTCAAAGCCGCGCGCGCCGCGACGCTCGCGTGCCGCCCCTCCGACGTGAAGTTCGTCGCGGAAGGCGAAGGCGTGCGCGGAGTGATAGACCGTATGGCCTACCTGGGCGAGACCGTGGACTACATAATAAAGGTCGGGGACCAGGAGATACGCGCGGAAAAGAG
>CAYVEQ010000015.1:15556-23284 GCA_964450835.1 uncultured Synergistaceae bacterium | reverse complement strand
GCGGCTTGCCAAAGCGCGGCGCTTTTTTATCTTCCTTCTTTTTTCATTTTTCGCAAAAAAAGAGTCCGGCAAAAAATTTTTCTTTGAAAGAAGAGTAGGAGATGATATAATCGTAATAGTTAGCGAAAGCTAACTATATCCGGCCCGGTTATGCCGCAACAGCCGCGGCAAAGAGGCGTTTCGCGCAGATGACTTCGGCGCACTTTCGTGCTTTTCGCGCGGCAGAGAGAGGAAAGAGAGGTGAAACAACCCGGCGCGGAAACGGACGGCCTGCGACCTCAGGCGAAACGGCGCGAAGGCAGGCGCGAAAAATGCGGCCTTTGCCCCGCGCGGCTTGGACGGAGCGCAGCGCGAAAACTGGCGCGACCCGGCGAAAGGCCGTCGGGGCGCGCAGCAGCCCGGCGCGGCATCAGGCCGATAATCTTTTGAGGAGGAAACATCATAATGAAAAAATTTCTGGCTCTTCTGGCAGTCGCCGTTGCGGCGGCATTCGCGGCTCCGGCTTTTGCCGCGGTAAATCCTTTCGCGGATCTCCCGCAGGGGCACTGGGCCTATGACGCCGTGGCTGAACTTGCCTCGCGCGGAATCATTTCCGGCTACCCCGACGGCGTTTTGGGGGGCGCGCGTCCCGCCACACGTTACGAAGCGGCGTCTGTGGTCGCACGCGCGCTTGCCGTCACGGACGCGGAGAAGGCGAACAAACAGGATTTGGAACTGTTGAAGAAGCTCGTCGAGGAATTTAAGGACGAGCTGTCCGCCTTAGGCGTCAGGGCGGAGGACGTAGACAAACGCGTCGCGTCGCTTGAAGAGGACCTGGGCGGCTGGAAGATAAACGGGTCGTTTATCTTCGACGCCAAATTCGGCGACAGCGACGGCGGGAGCTATCTCTTCTCGGAAAACGGTGCGAGAAACGAGTTTGAAAAAGACCAATTCCGTCTCTACCTTACCAAGCGTCTGAGCAATGACAGCTACTTCTTCGCAGAATACCGCACCGGCGGCGACGGCGCGGGAGACAACAGCACCGGTCTCGGCGACATGCAGCACATGTCATGGGCGCAAATCTACATAGACACGAAGCTGCCATGGGGTATAGGAATGCGCGCCGGGCGCTTCACCGTGGACTTCGAGGACGACTACGGGCTCTACTCGGACAACGACGCCATCTTCGGCGACTACCGTTTAGACGGCTTCAGGCTTGAGAAGAGATGGGACACGCTCGCTCTGACCGCCGTCGTCGGGCGCAACGAGGGCTTCGGCATTGAGGCGGAGGAGGGCGACTATATGAACTACATCGCCGACCTCAGCTGGCAGCCGAACGAGAATCTCTTCCTCGGCGCGACCGCATATCTCTTCAACGGGGACTCGGGGAAAGAAACGGCCGCGGGCGACGTTGCCGTATACGGCTTCTACGCGGGGTACAGCTTCACGCCCGCGATACAGCTCAAAGGCATCTACTACGCGCAGGAGCTTGACGAGGAATACATGAAAGGCGCGGGAATAGAGGGCGGCGACAGCCCGAAGGCGTGGAAAGCCATTCTCGACGTAAAGCAGGATTTGCTGAAGCTCGCCTCCCTGTGGGTCGAATACTCGCGTCAGGATAACAACTTCCTGGCCTACAACGACCGCTACGCGATAGGCGGCAACACATACGACTACGCGGGCTATAACATGGATTACGCGGACGCCGGGGGCGAGTCCGAATGGTGGTTCGTCCGCGCCGACAGGCAGTGGAACGACAGATGGAGCAGTTTCGTCCGCTTCGCGAGCGTCGACTTCGACACGGCGGGGCTCGATGACGCGACGGAATGGGGCGTCGGGGTCGGATTTCAGTACACTCCCGCTCTTTATTTCGAGCTTTCATACGATCTCGTCGACCACGGCGACGTCAGCGTGACAAACGAAGATGCGGCTAGCGGCAAAGAATCCGTCGTAAGATTCCGCACCTCTCTGGAGTTCTGAAAACGAAAAAAATCGCGCGCGAAAGCAAGCGCGGGCAAAGGGCGCGGATCATTCCGCGTCCTTTGCTTTTATAACGGACATGCCCGCGTTCCGCAGTGAAAGTCCGTACAGACGCAGCCGCCGGCCGGTTTGACAGCGGCTCCTGAGTTTTTCACCGTGATGCGCGTGCTGGAAGAAGTTACAGCGCACAGCCCCGCATGCGGAAATCCGGCATAATGCTTCTGCGGCGGATAAGACGCCCAAAGGCGGCAAAGCCTTCTAAAAGCAGTCGCGGCACATAGGCGTAAAGCGTGAGGACAGGAGGGGAAAGGACACTGGCTTATTCCGGAATGTCTCAGAGACGGCTTCATTTGCCGCAGTAACGACATGCTGCAAGAAGCTTGCGGCGGCCGCTGCGGGGGAAAAAATCCTAAAGGCCGGACGGCTCAATATCGCGGGGGCAAATGTTTTGTCGGGAATCGATAGGCGAAGCGGCCGGAGCGTATATGAGATAAAACGCGCGAGGCCCGGGATTAAAAGAGCGCAAACGTTGGAAAAATGCGGGAAAAGAACAGAGCCGCGCTATGGCTGACGGCGTGTGCCGATGATGAAAGAGGGGGAGAACGATCTCCCCCTCTCGATTCTTCCTTATTCTTCTCTTCGCGTTTTTCGGAAAAAAGCTCCGTTTATTTGTCAATCCAGCGGGACATATTCTGGAGGAAAATGTGCTGCAGCCTCTGGACCGCGGGGCCGGGATGCCCCGTGCCTATTGTCTGCGTGCCTATGCGCACGACCGGGAAAACCTCCTTTAGGGATGATGTGATGAAGGCCTCGTCCGCCTGCGCGAGCTCCTCCTCGCGAGGGCAGCGCTCCTCGACCGTGAAGCCGTTCTCGCGCGCGAGCGTGACGATTATATCGCGCGTCACGCCCTTCAGGACGCGTCCGAGCGGCGCGGTAATGAGTCTGCCGTCCTTGCAGAGGAAGAAATTGCTTGTCAAAGCCTCCGTTATATCCCCCTCGGGCGTAATGTACAGCGACTCAAGGTTATCGGCGTTTAAGGCCTTTGAGAGCGGGATAATGCCGAAGAGATAGTTTGTGCTTTTGATGTGGGGATAGGGGCGCGCCATGTGCGTCGGCTCGAGCGCCACGCCTTTTCTCCTCTCATCGTCGCTGGGCTTTTTAACGCTGTCGTCGAAGACGAGGAAAAAGCGCGGGTGCGGGAATGTTCCGTGGTCGTTGACGTCGCCGCCTGTGATATAGGGCTTGACTATGCCTTCGAGCCCCTTTATTCCGGGTCTTGCCAGTCCCTCGCGGATAATCTGCGGGAGCTGTTCTATTACGGCCGAGGCCCTGATGCCCGCGCCCTGCGTGCTTCCCGCGAGGCGTTCCAGATGCTGCGCCATCGCGAAAGTCCTGCCCCCGTAGACCCTGATTGACTCAAAGGCGCCGACGCCGCGCTGAATCACAAGGTCGCTCATCGGCAGCGAACATTCTTCCATCGGCGCGTATTTACCGTTGTAATAGCATATGACCATAATCTTTCCCTCTTTCTTAATCGTTGCGTAAAAGTATAGCGCTAAACTCACGCGGCGCAAGCGCGGAGCTAAAAGGGCACACGCAGGCCGCTGTCTATTCTGTAGTTTCTGTAATAGAGCGCCACGTCGCACAAAACGAGCATAGTGTTCAAAGTGTAGGGAATGAGCATATAGACGGCCGTCCGGCTGACAAGCACTTTGGCTATGCCGGCGGTGTAGCCGGTCAATATGATGAGCATGAAAGAGAGACTCTTTCCCTTTCTTGTGCGGCTTGTCCATGACTTGTGTATCGACGCGGGCCAGGCCGCAGCGAAACAGACCAGCATGATAATCTCAAGAACATTGGCCCAGGGCATATCGCCTCATCCTCTCTTCGGTGTCTTTTGCCAGCGCTTCAAACGGGCGCCTGTCATATTATCACGTTTAGCGCCGCGCGGCACCGAAGCGAAAAGAAAAATTACCCGATTTTCGCCGCCTGGCAAGCCTTGACCGCCTGATAAAAAAGGAATAGAATATCCGTTATTCCATTATATAAGGGAGGAGAGGACGCTGAATCCGATAGTAGACTTGCCCGAGCCATTGCTGCTCGGCCTGCACGCGCTCGGCGAGCTGGCGAAAGACCCGGGGTGCTGTCTTACGACGCAGCAGGTCGCCGCGGCGATAGGCACTTCCGAGCCTCATCTCTCGAAGGTGCTGCAGCGTCTCAACAAAGGCGGCTTCATAAAATCGGTGCGTGGTCCCGGAGGGGGTTACAGGCTGAGCTGCGTGCCGTCGGAAACGCCGCTTTATCCGGTGTTCGAGCTTCTGGGCGGCCCGTTTGAATCGCGCGAATGTTCGTTCGACGGCTGCAGGGGCAAAAAATGCTTCGTTTCCGACATGATGAACGAGCTGGCGCGCGCTTTCCTGCGCTACTTGGCGTCGCGGACTCTTGCGGATTTCATCGCGTATTATTCAAGCGGACGTGAGGTCAGCATAGAAATTTCTGTTATAACCCCGAGTCTCGGCCAGAAACATCCGAATTTCGGGCAGACGCGCTAAAAAATTATCTATGAAAGGGTTGTGTTCATTTATGAACGTAAGGAAAAAGTTTCTCGCTCTCGGCGTTGCGGTTCTTCTCTTCTCTGTTCCGGTGTCGCGCGCCGCTTTTGCGGAAGGTTTCGGCGTCTACGAATGGAGCGCCGCAGGCACGGCAATGGGCGAGGCGTACATGTTCGCGGAAGACGATCCCGCGGTGCTCGCCTATAACCCCGCCCGGCTGACGAAGCTCAACGGCAGCTACTTCAGCATCGGAGCCAGCTTTGTAAACCCCGGCACAAAGGTTTTGTTCAGCGGTGTCGGCGGAGGAGGCAGCGAGATCTGGGAAAACGAGTTTGACATGTCCGTCGCGCCTTACATCTACTACGCGACGAAAGCGGGCAAAAACGCGTGGTGGGGCGTCGGCGTTTTCTCGCGCTTCGGCAATCAGCTGGAATACAACGACCTGTGGCCGGGGCGCTACGACACGATACTGTCCGGCGTCAAAGGCGTTACCGTTCAGCCGACATACGCATTCAAAGTCGGGGACAAACTCTCTGTCGCCTTGGGCTTTGACGTGAACTACGTAAAGCTGAGAATGAGAAAAGGCTTCAGCGTCGCTCTGCCGCAGGTCGGCACCGACCTTGAGGGCGACACGGTGAACTTAGGCTGGCTTGCCTCGCTCATGTATGAGTTTGACCCGAAAAACTCGCTGGCCGTCACTTACCGCTCGAGAATCAAGCACACGATGGACGACGCCGATATCAACATCACCGGTCTTGAAATGCTCGGTCTGACAGGAACAGGCGCGAACGGGACGGTCACTTTGCCCGATTCGGTGGCGATAGGCTTCGGACACAAATTCGACGACAGAACTCGCGTCGAGCTCAACGCGGTCTGGACAAACTGGAAAACCTACAACGCTTTGGACATCGCGGTCGACAACCCGATGCTTCAAGGGCTGATCGGCGGCAATGTTATTAAAAACCCGAAAGAGTGGGACGCGTCATGGCGCTACGGCATCGGCGTGGAACACAAGCTCAGCAAACAGTGGAGCCTGCTTGCAGGTTACGTTTACGATGAAAGCCCGGTGCCCGACAGGTACATGGACTTCACCGTCCCGACCGGAGACCGTCACCGCGGAAGCATAGGCTTCAAATACCGTTTCAAGGAAAACCACGAGGTCGTGCTGGCCTATACGGGAATATGGGCCGGCACGAGAGACGTTCAGTCGCGTCAGATGCAGCATGATTTCAGGAGCGCTCACATTTTCGACTGCTACACGCAGGTTGTCTCGCTCGGTTACACGGTCAGGCTGAAATAAACAAAACGCGAA
This sequence comes from uncultured Synergistaceae bacterium, assembly GCA_964450835.1. GTDB lineage: Bacteria > Synergistota > Synergistia > Synergistales > Synergistaceae > Caccocola. Next base: position 17,461 of record CAYVEQ010000015.1, on the reverse strand, counting down.
AAAAGAGAGGCGGTTCCCGAAGGAGCCGCCTCTTAAATATTCAGAAATCACATAATTTTTGATAATACTCTTGTTAATTTCAAATATTGTTGTATGCTACATATGAAACATCGGCATTACCTGCCCGTTGCCGGATTTTTTAATCGGCTTGAGGAACGGCAGACGTGCAGGATAAATTAGGAGGGACACCTTATGGCGACGCAGGGACATTTTGTGGATCTTGACAGCTTCAAACGTCTCAACTCGATTCCGATCAGGTCGACGATCGAGACGGCGTTTTACTCGAACAACATCAAACCGGTCGAAAGTCTGAAAGAAGCCTATGAACTGGCGAAGAACAGCCCCGGAACGATAGAGCTTACCGGAATGCCAGTATATAAACCGGTGGAGCTGGGACTGCCGGAGGGCGCCAACGTTCTTCTCTTTAACGACGGTGCCGTATACGGCCGCTGCGCGGCGGCCCGCCGCATCATCGGGGAGCCGGGCGTCAACGTCACGGACATGGCGGCGCTTCTGCGCGAGGCTATCTACAACTCGCGCTTCCATAAATACTACCGCGCCGAGGCCGTCATCGGACTTGACGAGGACTTCATGGTGAAGGCGCACCTCATGCTCCCCGAGGGCTTTGAGAACAACCTTTACAGCTGGATGCTCAACTTCCAGTACGTCAACGAGGAGTACGAGAAGCGCTACGTGAAGTCGCGCCAGCTCGAAAACGACGGCGACATCTACGTATTCGCGGATCCGTACTGGTCGCACCCCGACTATCCGCTGGGGCTCGCCTTCTTCTCGCCGGAACAGAACTGCGCCGCGATACTCGGCATGCGCTATTTCGGCGAATATAAGAAGGGCACGCTGACCCTGGGCTGGGGCATCGCGGCGCGCAACGGATACGCCTCGTGCCACGGCGGGCTCAAACGCTACAAACTGAAAGACGGAAGCGACAGGAAGTTTGTCCTCGCGGTCTTTGGCCTCTCCGGCTCCGGAAAGTCGACGATCACTCACGCGAAGCACGGCGGCAAGTATGATGTAACGGTACTCCACGACGACGCGGTAATCATCAACATCAAGGACAAGTATGCGATAGCTCTTGAGCCCGCCTACTTCGACAAAATGCAGGACTATCCGATAGGCTGCCCCGATAATAAATTTCTGCTGACGCTGCAGAACTGCGGTGTTACCGCGACGGCCGACGGAAAGACAGTGGTTGTGGGCGAAGACATCCGCAACGGCAACGGCCGCGCTGTCAAGTCGAGGCTCTGGAGCCCGAACAGAATAGACAGAATCGACGAACCGCTCGACGCCATCTGCTGGCTCATGAAAGACCCGACGCTCCCGCCGGTAGTGAAGCTCACCGGCCCGTCGCTCGCCGCCGTCATGGGCTCGACGCTCGCCACGAAACGCACCTCGGCGGAACGCCTCGCACCCGGCGTCGACCCGGACGCGCTCGTCATCGAGTGCTACGCGAACCCCTTCCGCACCTACCCGCTCTCGATGGATTACACCCGTTTCCGCGCGCTCTTCGAGGACGGCGTGGCCTGCTACATCATCAACACGGGCTTCTTCATGGACAAGAAGATACCGAAGGAGCTTACGCTCGAGATAATCGAGAAAATCGTCGAGGAGAGGGCTGAGTGGAAGCCGCTCAACGCAATTCCCGGAATGCAGATAATGGAGATAGAGGGCTTTGTGCCCGACTTCACCGACGAGAATTACAGGCATCAGTTCATCAGCAGGATGAACGACCGCATGAAGTTTGTGAAGTCGCGCGAGACGGAAAAGGGCGGGATTGACAAGCTCCCGCAGGACGCGACGGAGGCTCTCGAAAAGGTAATAGCCAACATCAAATAAAAGGATTTGCCAAAATCCGGCGTTACGGCCGCGGAGTACGCCCGCGGCCTTTTT
>CAYVEQ010000015.1:0-15456 GCA_964450835.1 uncultured Synergistaceae bacterium | reverse complement strand
GCGCCGATTTTACCGAAGCGCCGCGAAATAGTAAAATTCTGAACGTCAGAGACAATTTTCACAAAGGAGTGGGAGATATGGCTGATTTGTCGAAAGTTGAAAAGGCTCTCAAAGACAGGGGTTTTTCGGTAAAAGTTTTTGCGACGGGAGATGAGGCGGCCGATTATATCGACGGCGCGGTCGACGGCCTCTCCGTCGGAATCGGAGGCTCCGGCACGGTACAGGCGCTTGGCCTCTACGAGAGGCTGAAAAAGCATAACAAAGTGATCTGGCACTGGAAGCCCGAGACGGGCAGTGAAAGAACCGAGGCCATGACCGCGGACGTGTATCTGACTTCCGCGAACGCGCTTGCCGAAAGCGGAGAAATCATCAATATCGACGGCGTGGGCAACCGTGTCGCGTCGACGCTTTTCGGCCACAAAAAAGTCTATTTCCTAATCGGCCGCAACAAGCTGACCGCGGACTACGAAAGCGCGGTGTGGCGCGCACGCAACGTGGCCGCGCCGCGCCGCGCAAAGCAGATGAACAGCAAAACCCCGTGCGCGGCGCAGGCCGATCGCTGTTACGACTGCCGCGCCGAGGGAAGAATCTGCCGCGGCATGACGACGCTCTTTGCGCCCATGATGGGAATGGAAGCGGAAGTTTTGCTGATTGACGAGGTGCTCGGGCTTTAAGATATTTTTTAGCGGCCTCGAGCTGTGTTGCGCCGCCCGCTCCACGGGCGGCACACGCTTTTTCGCGAGCCGTCGCGAGGCCGGCGCGAGTGCGGTTTGCCTGGCGGGCGGGGAGGGCGGCCCGCGCGTTATTTCAGGCCCGCGGCAGTTTCGGCAGAGCCTCTATGAGAGCGATGGTGTACGGGTGCGAGGGAGACGAGAGGATTTTTCCCGACGGGCCGCTTTCGCAGATCCTGCCATCTTTTAAGACGATTATATTTTCCGCAGCGCAGGCCGCGAGTTTCAGGTCGTGCGTGACGAAGAGCATGGACATGCCATTTTCCGCGCGGCGGCGCAGTATCTCTATTATTTCGCCGCGCGTTGAGGCATCCTGCATCGAAGTGGGCTCGTCGCAGAGCAGAAGCTCCGGGTTGAGCGCCAGAGCGCGCGCCAGTTCCACGCGCTGGCGCTGCCCGCCTGAGAGCCCCACGGCGCGAGAGGCGAACAGACGGCTGTCGGTAAGGCCGAACTCGCGGAGCAGCGCCTCGGCCCGTTCGCGGCGGGCGTTTTTGCAGCCTTTTATCCCTGCTATTATTTCGGGCTCGGCGACGGCCTCTATCACGGAAAGTCCCGGCGGCAGAGCGCCGTACGGGTCCTGCGGCACGTAGCCGCAGCGGCGGCGCAGGGCCGTCAGCTCGCGGCGCGCGGTTTTCGCTATTTCTTTCCCGAACAGCGTCACGCTGCCCGCAAGCGGCTCCGTCAGCCCGATCGCGGAGCGCAGCAGTGTACTTTTCCCGCTGCCCGACTCGCCGACAATCGCGAGGGTCTTTCCCCCGCAGGCAAGAGCGAGGCTCACTCCGTCAAGGGCGCGGCACCTCTTCGCGCCGCGCGATTTGAATTCGACTGTCAGAGATTTTATTTCAAGTATATTTTCCGTCATTTGAGACACTCTAAAGCATCGACGCTATCAGCGCCTTTGTGTGCGGCTCTTTCGGCGCGCGCAGTATGTCGCGCGGCGCGCCGCTTTCGATAAGGCGTCCGTCTTTCATTACGAGGAGTTCGGTGCAGGCGGAGGCCGCCATCGGGAGGTCGTGCGTGACAAGCAGTATCGTCAGCTTTTTCTCGCGGCGCAGTCTTTCAAGCAGCTTCAGTATCGCGGCCTGGGTTATCAGGTCAAGCGCCGTCGTCGGTTCGTCCGCGAGTACAAGCCCCGGTTCGCATGAAAGCGCCAGCGCTATCGCCGCGCGCTGCTTCTGCCCGCCCGACAGCTCATGAGGGTAGCGCAGAGCCGCCGACGCCGGCAGTTCCGCCTCTTCGAGCAGAGCCGCCGCGCGGCGCCTCGCCTCGTCGCCTTTCATCGAAAGGTGCACGGCAAGCACCTCTTCGATGTGGCGGCCTATTGTCATGACAGGGGTGAATGAGTTGAGCGCGCCCTGCGGAATCAGCGCTATTTCGCGCTGACGCAGAGAGACAAGGCTTGCTTCCGTCATCTTCGCTATGTCCCTGCCTTTGTAGAACATTTCACCGCGCAGGGCGGCTCCCGCCGGGAGCAGGCCGAGCAGTGCGCTTAAGACAGTCGTTTTGCCGCTCCCCGACTCTCCTATGAGAGCGCAAAATGAATTTTCCGCGACGGAAAAGGAAACGTTTTTTACGGCTTCTGTTGCCGCGCCGCGCGCGTCGTAGGTCACTGTGAGGTTTCTGACGTCGAGTATCATTTCCTGCCGAGCCTCGGGTCTATCTTTTCTTCGAGGAATTTCCCGAGGTCCATAAAAATGAGACAAACCGCCACGATGCCGATGCCGGGCGGCAGCAGCAGCCACCACGCGCCCTCCGTGAAGGCGCCGAAGGAATGGGCCTCGTGCAGCATCCGCCCCCATGATACAAGCCTCGGGTCGGAGAGGCCGAGGAAGGCGAGTCCCGCTTCGGAAAGTATCGCGCCGGGCACGCCGAGAGCGATGTTGGCAAGCAGCAGCGGAGCCGTCTCGGGCACGAGATGGCGTATTAGTATATAGCTGCGCTTTGCCCCGAAAGCGCGCAGCGATTCCACCCACTGGCTCTCGCGCAGCGTAAGGACAAGAGCGCGGACGCTCCGCGCCGTTCCCATCCACGAGAATATCGAAAGTATCGCCACGAGCTGCCAGAGTCCCTTGCCCCACATCCCGGCGAGAACAATGAGGATAGGCAGGGTCGGTATAGACATCAGAATGTCCACCGCGCGCATTATGAGAGCGTCGCACAGGCCGCCCGCATACCCGGCCGCGAGGCCGAGCGACATCCCGAGCAGTGTCGCGATCAGTGTGGCGCTTACCCCGATTATGAGAGAGGCGCGCGCGCCGCAGACAAGCAGAGTGAAAACGTCGCGCCCGCGCTGATCCGTGCCGAGCAGCCCGCAGCGTTCGCCCGGCAGCGACAGAACAAGAGAAATTCTCTCGGCACCCGCGACGCGGAGCCTGTATTCGCCCGGCGAGGGGAACAGGCTGTCCACGCTTCGGCTGACAAGCGGCAGGCCGAGCGACTGTTTGAAAATCATATCGCGCCCGTCGATATTCACCCAATGCTCGCCCGCGCCGGAAAGAGAGGCTACGGTATATTCGCCTTCCGGCGTTTTCCATACAATCTCGGCGCCGGAGGACGAAACGGAGCGCAGAGAGCCTGAGAGTGAAAAGATCGCGGGCGGTTTTTTCTCCCATTTTATGATTGTTTCGGGCGAAGTTATATCGTACGCGCGGTTTTCCGGCAGAGAGGCGGCGCGCCACCACAGAGGCCGCGCGAAAGGCGCTCCCGCGAATTCGTAAGGCGAGCGCGGAAGGAGCGGCGGCCCGAAAACCGCGGAGAGCGAAAGCAGTATGAAAGCGACGAAGCTTTTTCGCGAAAGAATTTCTTTCATTCCTTGCGCCCCTCGATTCTGACGCGCGGGTCGACGAGGCCGCAGGCGACGTCGGCGAGCAGATTGCAGGAAATCGTGATAAGAGCGAGCAGATAGAACGCTGCTCCGGCGCTCGGGTAATCGTTGCCGGAGATTGCCTCGAGCAGGAAAGTCCCTATGCCGTGAAGCGAAAAGACAGATTCCGTAATCACGGCGCCGGAGACAAGCCCCGGCACGGACATCAACAGTATTGTGACGACGGGCGGAAGTATCGTGCGGAACGCGTGCAGGACGACGCGCCCGCGCGGCAGGCCGCGCGCCCGCGCCATGAGGGTGAAGTCTTCGTTCATCGCGCGCACCATCAGATTGCGCACATAGAGCGCCCAGCCGCCGAAGCCCATGAGCGAGAGCGACAGCACCGGAAGCGCCATGTGCCATATGTAGTCGGAAACAAGAGCCGCGGCCCCCGAAGGCGGCGGCACGGAGAGAGTTCCCCGCAGAGGAAAGAGCGGCACCGCGCGCGCGAAAAGCATAAGCAGCACCAGCTGCACGAAAAATCCCGGGAAAGAGGAAGTTACGGCGCTCGCGCGAAGCACGAGCTTTTCCGAGAACCTGCCGCGGCTTACCGCGGCTTTGACTCCGAGCCATGTCCCGAGCACGGAGGAAATGAGCATCGATGAGACCGTGAGCGTCAGAGTAACGGGAAGCCGCGAGAGAATTTCGTCCCACACGGGTCTTCTGCTCATAAATGAGAGCCCGAAGTTAAAAGTCAGCATCTGCCTGATGTATATGACGAACTGCTCCCACAGCGGCCTGTCAAGGCCGTAGATGGTGCGCAGATTCTCTTTGGCCTCGGGGGAAAAAGAGGGGTCTACGATGGAGCTGACCGCGTCTCCCGGCATCAGCCTGAAGAGCAGGAAATTCAGCACGAGCACGGCCGCGAGCACAAGAGCCGCGGAAGCCGCACGGCGGACGAGCCACCCGCGGCTCATCTTTTCTCCTCAAGAAGCCGGTAGTGCGGGTTGCGCCGCATAACTACATACTCGCCGGGCTTGTAGCTTTCAAGAGTAAAAGGGCCGCTTCCGATCAGTCCGTCCGGCCCTGCCCTGCCGTCCCCGCCGACCGGCTCCCAGTTCTGCCAGTCCGTCACCTTATCCAGGACTTTCTTCGGAAAACAGGGAAGTCCGCCGATGTTGTTGAGATACCAGTAGCTCACGCCCTCCATAACGACGCGCAGAGTGAGTTCGTCCGGCGACTCCGTGCTTTTTACGTTCTTTACGCTGTCGAAGAACCGCGGAAGTTTGTTGTCTTTTATAAAATCTATCGAGGCCTTCACGTCGCGGGCGGTAAGAGGGGAGCCGTCGCTCCAGGCGAGGCCCGGTTTTATCCGAAATTCAAGTTCCGTGTGCCGTCCGCGTCCCTCGCCTTTCGCGCGCACGCCCCACGAAGCGGCGAGAGCCGGCATGTTTTCGAGAGTGTAGGGATCGGTGCCGAGCATTGACTCGTATATCATGCCGAGCACCTGCCATGAGTAGGCTGAAGAAGCCGTGAAGGGGTTGAGGTTGCGCGGCTCCTCGGGCAGCAGCATACGCAGCGGCCGCGGCGCGCCGTCGGCGGGTTCGGCGCGGAGGAGCGTCCACATATTGTCCGCCGTGATTTTGTCTGTCGTGAAAATATTTTTCCAGCGGTTTGAAATCGCCGCTACCGATATGCGGCTGTAAATGGGAACGGAGGGCATAAGCTCAGCCAGTATCCGCTGCGACTCGGCGGAAGCGGCGCGCGCCGCCTTCTCGTCAGGGGCGAAGCGGAGCCGTTCAAGCGCCGCGTCAAGCCGCGCGTCGCTCACGCCGGTCATGTTGTAGCCGCCGGGAAAGTCCATCGAGCTGTGATAGAAAGAATAGAGCGAGTCCGGCGAGCTTCCCATGCTCCAGGCAAGCACCGCCATAACGTAATCTTTGCGGTCGAGGCGGGCGATCATCGCGGAAAAATCCATCGGCTCCGTCTCTGCGGGAAAACCCGCCGCGCGAAGCGAGCCGGCTATGAGCTCCGCCAGCTCAGCGGTCGTAGGAGCCATGCGGGCAAGAGGCGTCAGTATGGTCATTTCAGGAAAAGGCCGTCCGTCGGGCGAACGCAGGAAACCCGCTGCGTCCCGTTTGTAGCCGCGGTCCGCGAGCAGCGCCGAGGCTTTTTCCGGATCGTATATGTCGCGCGAACCGCCCGGCAAAGCCCACGGCGAAACGGGAGGAAGCCAGGAGTTGATCGGCTCGCAGTAACCTGAAAAAATCATCCGCACGATGGAGCTTCTGTCAACGGACATGGCCGCCGCGCGCCGCACCGCCGCGTCGTCGAAGGGGAAAATTTTGTTGTTGAGAAGCAGGAAAAAGGCGTGCATTCCACGCGCGAGCGACATTTTCAGTTCCGGCGAAGCGCTGAGTCTGTCTATGTCCGAGGGGCGGGCTATGTCGCTTACAATGTCAAGCTCGCCAGCCTCCGCCGCGAGAATCTGCGCATCGGGGTTTGTCACGATAAGCATTGAAAGTTCTTCGATCTTCGGGCCGCGTATCGCATTTACGTCAATCTGTTCGGCCGCATGCGCCCCGCCAGCGATAAAAAGCGAAAGCGCCGCGAACGCCGCAAATAAAATTCTTATTGCGCTCAGTCCTCTTTTTCCGGAGCTTTCAGCCGTATCTCCATTCCGGGAACCGGCTTGCCCGCGATGATTTTCAGCAGGAGCCTCGCGGCCAGCACGCCCGTTTCAAACGGAGGCGCCCCGGCCCTGTCCGTCACGAGCGAATGACAGCCGCCGCGCGTGAAGCCGAAGCAGAGAGCCGGCATAGAAAGTGAGTCCGGGAAATTCTCACCATCGCACCAGATTACCCCCTCCGCGCCGAGTCCGTCAAGCGCGTCGGCCGCGCGCTTGGCGCGCGCCTCTCCGCTGTCCGTAGATTTCAGTATGACGTCGTAGCCCGCATTGGAAAAGGCCCGCTCAAGACCCGCGAGGAAGGCCGCGGTCCACGGCTCTGAAATATCGCGCGCGGCGACGCCGACGAGACGGCTGCTCTTCGTCGAAAGATTGCGCGCGTTGCGGTCCGGCCGGTAATCGAGCGCGCGCACGCTCTCCATAACTTTCACCTTGGTTTTTTCGGAAATTCTGTGATCCCCGCGAAGCACGCGGCTCACTGTGGCTTTGTCCACCCCGGCGCGGTCCGCCACATCCTGCATAGTGACTCTCATCGCGACGACTCCTCCGGATTGATTGAACGGATTATATCAGAGGCGCCGCGCGGTGTAAACAAAACGCCCGCGCAGCGCGGCGCCGTCCCGCCGCGCTACTGGGAGATGGTCCACTTGAGCATGTATTTTTTTATGCACTCGAAAATCTGCATAACGATGACGAGCACGACCACCATAAAGACGAAGCCGGCCCATGTCCTGTCGTAAAGGCCGAAGTCGGCGTACTTCCTGACGTGGTAGCCCATGCCGTACTTCGCGCCGTACATCTCCGCGTAAACAAGCATGACGAACGAGCTTCTCAGCGAGTTGACGAATCCCGCAAGGATGGAGGGGCTTGCGGCAGGCAGTATGACCCTGACCAGCCGTTTCCACCCGTAAAGCTCGAGAGTGGCGGCCTTGTCGAGGTATCTCCTATCTATTGTCATTATGCCGGTTATCGTGGCGAAGAGCGTGGCCCACACCGTGCCGTATACGACGAGGAAAAGAGAGGCGGCCCAGAAGCTCGGCGCGAGCAGAAGCGCGAACGGCGAAAGCAGTATGGAGGGCACGACGCTGAAGGTGTAGACGACGGGATGCAGCACCTCACGCGCCTTGCGGTTTATTCCGAGCAGCGTTCCGATCGCGAGAGCCAGAACGAGCGACACCGCGACCGACGGTATCAGCAGCTTGAACGATGAAACCAGATTCAGGAACATAGCCGGCGAATCTTTCGAAAAGGCCGCGTAAATCTGTTTGATCGGGGGAAAAAGGAAGGCGTTGACGAAACCGTTGTCGGCGATGATTTTATATCCGAAAATCATCGCCGCGTAGATGGCGGCTGTTATCCAGTATTTTTTTATAAAAGCTGCGGCGTTTGACATATAAATTTCCCTCCGGCGGCAAGAGCGCGGGGAGAGTAAATTTTCCCCGCGCTGTGGGATGGTTAATGGTTGTTCTCCGCAAAGAACTTCAGCTGTCTGTCGTAGAAGTCCCTGTCCTTTTCGTATATCGCCTTGTCAGCGATCAGCTCGTCGAGCGCCGCCTTGTAAAGCTGCGTGTCGATGTGGTCGTTTATGTCGATATTCTTCGCGTTTTCGCTGAGGTACCCTGTCTTGGCGAGGACGTTCCACGCGTCGAGGACCCTGTCCTTAATCGGGTCGGCGTTGATTCTGTAATGCTCGTTGAGCATGTAGGCGGCGACATATTCCTCCGTCGCGCCTATCTCCTCCGCCATCCACCCGACCACTTCCTCTTTGTGGCTCTCGTAGTAGGCTTGAGCGCGAAGCTGGGCTTTCATCAGGAGCTTGAATGTGGTCGGGTTATCCTTCAGAAATTTTGTGCGCGTGTAGAGACGGCAGCATGAGTAGTTGGGGGTGATGTCGCTCATGTAGCTCACGATTTTGATGTTCGGCAGGTTCTGTACCGAATACATCTGTCCCGTGCCGATGACGCCGTAGTCGGCTTCGCCGCTGACGACAGCCGCGACGCGGTCGCTCTGCGTCGGCAACAGCAGCCACTCTGTCTCTTTAATCGGATCGTGGCCGAGCTTCAGAAGCGCGCCCGTGAGCCCGAACTGGTCGGGACGGCCTGCTACCTTCTTGCCGATGAAGCTTTCGATGCCATTCCACTCTGTGTCCTTACGGGCGATGATGGGCATGCAGCCTGTGAGCATGTGGCCGCCGAAGATGGTCAGGTCATCGCCGGCGGCTATTGCGGAAAGCGGATAGTTTGTGCCGGCGTTTGATACGACGTCGATAGTTCCGGCGACGAGGGCCGTGCCGGAGTCGGTTTCATTGGTCAGGTTTACCTCGACTACATCGAGGCCGTACTCTTTGAAATATCCGAGTCTTTTCGCGACTGTAACGAGCCCCTCTCCGCTGGTTCCTCTCGCCCATTTGACGGAAACTGTCTCGGGCTTGTCCTCTGCGAAAGAGGGAAGTGCGGGCGAGAGTGCGCCTGTGGCGGCGAGTGCCGCGATTACCGCGACGAACAAGAATTTTTTCATTGTGAATCTTCCTTTCCGCGCTCGTGCGCATAGTGTTTTTTCATGTTATGCGTCGTCCTTCGACGTCTGCGCCGGTCATGTGTCTGCCGCGGCGAACAAAAATTTTTTCATGTCCGATCTTCCTTTCCGCGCTCGCGTCGCATAGTGTTTTTTATGCCATACGCCTTTCGACGTCGGCGTTGATTATTTTGATAAGAGTGTTGCGCAGCTTCAAAGCGTCAGGGTTCTCGAACTGCGTCTCTCTGGTCACGCGTCTGTCTGCGGGCAGCGAGCAGTCATATATGACGCTGCTCGGCGACTGTCCGAAGACGACTATCCTCGTAGCGAGCAGCATTGCTTCATCGACGTCGTGGGTTACGAAAAAAACAGTTTTCTTCGGCTCACCTTTCGCCCATAGCTCCGCGATGAGGTCCTGAAGTCTTGCGCGCGTCACCGCGTCAAGCGCGCCGAACGGCTCGTCCATCAGCAGCACAGGCGGGTTGATGCCAAAGGCCTGAGCGATCGCGCAGCGCTGTTTCATCCCGCCGGAAAGTTCTTTCGGCAGTTTTTTGTACACATCGGGGTCGAGTCCCACGCTTTGCAGCATATCGATGGCGACGCGCTTCAGTTCCTGTTTGTCCCTCTTCGGATAACGCTGCGTGAGAGCGAGCATGATATTATCGCCAGCCGTCATCCACGGGAAGAGGCCGTAATCCTGAAAGACCACGCCGCGCCGCAGGCTCGCGCCTCCGACTGCGGCGCCGCCTGCGAGTATATCTCCCGCCGTCGGCTTTTCAAGGCCGGCGATAAGGCGCAGAAATGTGCTCTTGCCGCAACCGGACTGTCCGAGCAGACAGACGAACTCACCGCCCGCGACCTCCAGGTTTATCTCCTGCAGTACCAGTTTGTCCTTCGCGTCTTCATAGGCGAAAGAAAGATTGCGCACCTCGACGGCGTTGTTCTCGCTCCGTAAGTTATTCACGGTGCCCTCTCTAAATCGCGCCGAAGGCCTGCTCGAAATCTTTTATCAGGTCTTCGGCGTTCTCCAGTCCCGCTGAGAGCCTGATGAGACCGTCGCTTATTCCGGCGGCTACTCTGTCTTCCTTCGGCATAATGCCGTGCGTCATGCTTGCCGGGTGTTCTATAAGAGTCTCCGGGTCGCCTAGACTTACGGCTATTGAAACGATTTTCAGCGCATTTAACATCTTTGTGCAGGCCGTGAAGCTGTCCAGCCCTTTCACACCGTCTTTAAGCTCTAAAGAGATTATTCCGCCGTACAGGCCGTTCATCTGCCTTTCGGCGAGTGCTCGCTGAGGGAAGCTGTCGAGGCCGGGGTAGCGGACGCTTTCGACATAGGGGTGAGCTTCCAGCCATTTCGCGAGAGCCATGCCGTTTTCGCAATGGCGCGCCATGCGGAGTTCAAGCGTCTGCATGCCGCGCAGCACGAGGAATGAGTTGAAAGGGCTTGCAGTCGAGCCGCAGAGCTTCGTCGCGGCAGAGGTGCGTATCAGCGTTATGTCCTCTGCCGTGCCCACGACAGCTCCGCCCAGCAGATCCCCGTGGCCGTTCAGGTACTTCGTCACGCTGTGCAGCACGATGTCGGCGCCAAGCTTAAGCGGAAACTGAATCGGAGGCGGCGCGAACGTGTTGTCGACGACCACCCGTACCGCGTGGCGGTGAGCCAGCTTTGAAACAGCTTCGATGTCCGTAATGACCATAGTCGGGTTTGTCGGCGTTTCAAAGTAAATCATCTTTGTCTCGGGGCGGATGGCGGCCTCGACCGCCCCGAGGTCGCTTGTGTCGGCGAAGGTCACGTCGACGCCGAACTTCCTCAGCGTGTCGTGCATGACGAACGACGTGCAGCCGTAGACACAGTTCCCGGCGATTATATGATCTCCGGCTTTGAGGAAAGCGACGAGGACGGAGCCTATCGCCCCCATGCCAGACGATGTGACAACACAGGCCCCGCCGCCTTCAAGTGAAGCTATTTTCTGCTCAAGAGCGGCGTTTGTGGGGTTCCCGCTTCTGGAATAGACGAATCCGGGGATTTCCTTCCTGAACTTCGCGGCTCCCTCTTCCACTGTCTCGAAGCAATAGGTAGACGTCTGGAATATCGGAGTGGCGAGAGCTCCGTAGACTGGGTCGGGTTCCTGCCCCGCGTGGATAGCGGCGGTTCCGAAACCGACCTTTGTCAGATCGATACTGTGCATACTATCTCTCCTTGTTATTGAATTATCGGACGGGATTGTTTGTTTCTCAGCGGGACGCGCGGCGAACGGCTTCAAGCGACGCGCATATGTCCGCTTTCAGACGCGGATTTGCCTCGCGCTCCCGGCTCATCGGACGCGACGCTGCTATAAAAGCGCCGAGTTTCGCGATATCTTCGTCGCTCGCCTTCACCCCGAGCTCTTCTAAGGAGAGAGGGGCACCGGCAGCGCGGACGGAGGCGCGCAGAACCGCCGCCTTTTCCTCCGCGCCGTCGTAAGCGCATTGGGCAAGCGAGCCGACCGCCACGATCTCACCGTGCATGAATGGCGCGGCCTCCGCGTTGAAAAGAGTGCGAAGCCCGTTATAGAAGGGGTGCGCGACTTTCGTCTGCCCGCGTCCCTTTGTCATACCGTTCACCATACCGGTGACGGCTATGTTTATGAAAGAAACGTCGTCCAGAAGTTTTGAATGTACGCCGGCTTTGGAGTCGGACAGCGCACGTTCCATATTCGCGGAAAGCGCGTCGAATATATAAGAGGCGAGGAAACGGGCGCTGTGTGCCGGCGCCGGGATGTAATCAAGGGACTCCGCGGAGCACCCTCCCATTTCGATATGCTTTGCCATCGCGTCAAGCATCCCCGCTGCGAGGCAGCGTGTCGGCTGGGCCGCCAGGATGTCTCTGTCGGCGATAACCGCGGCGACCTCGGTGTCATGCCACGCTGTTCTGTGAAAAGCCCCGCTGTCGTCGTACAGAACGCTTGCCGGAGTGTAAGCGGCGCAGGTGGCCGATGTCGTGGGAATCGTGACGACATTTATACCGGCGATCGCCGCGGCCTCTTTCGCCGTGTCGATGGCCCTTCCTCCTCCGACGCCGATGATAACGGTGCAGCCGAGAGATAGGCTTCTTTCCGCCATGAGGGCGGCTTTCTTTTCACTCGGGAAACCTGCGGATTCGTATTCTTTGAAACTTACGCCGGCCTTGTTCAGGCTCTCTGCCACAGCCGGCATAACAATAGAGAGAGCCGTGCTTCCGCCTGTGACTAAAGCTCTGCCGCCGAGACGAACCGCTTCGTCTCCCGTAACTGACAGAACCCCGGAATCATACCAGCAACGCCCCGCGCCGAACTTGAAATCAATCAGGCCGTCGCGCATGCCGGCAACCCTCCATTGTAAAGCAGATACGGCAAATTCATGTCAGGAACCCTTCCTCCGACCGTCTAATTTCCGTGATATGGTACAGCCGTTCACTTAGCATGTAAACGGTTGTGACAACGTTTCTGCAAGTTTGAAAGCAAACCCTGTGAAATGATATAAAAGATTAAGCCGGGAGAGAGACATCTTCCTACTGTGCCGAATGTTCGCGCGCTGAGTAAAAACTCCGGGGTTCGGAAACCCCGGAGCTTTTTTATTTTTCTGTCCAGCGCGAGCGGAGCTTCGCGTATTCCGTGTCGTCGTCAAGATGGCGTATCGAATGGAGGAAAGAGCGGCCGGTCTCGCTTTCAATCTCCTGCGTGAGGCAGCGGATGCGGGTGCGCGGAACAGGACGGAGAAATTCTCCCTCCGCAAAGGCAGGCTCCATAAGCTCGGGTACCTCGTCTGGCACAGTGTCGAGCGCCCAGCTGAAATAGACGGTGTGGTTCGTATGGCCGTTCACGTCGAGGTCATGCCAGCGGACTTTCCATACGTCCGTTGCCGAGGGTGCGGTCACGCCGGGAATTTTTACATCGGGCGGGAGCTCGTCGGTCAGCCGGTCTTTGAAGGCCGTCATCAGTTCGCATTTGTCGAGACGGATCGGCCGCTGTTTTGCCATGTCGAGGAGCACCCACCATGTGTAGGCGGAGCCGAGAAATTCTCCCCGCGAGTCCCAGAGCTTGAACGAGCGGAGCGAGAAAAGGTTGCGGTATGGTTCCGCATATGTCCTGATGCGAATGTCCCCGGTCTCCTTCGTCGGATACTTTTCAAGCTCGACGCGGTACTTGCGAAGCACCCATGTGATGCTGCGCGAGATGGTCTGGCGCACGGAGAGGCCGTACTTCGACGCGTCCTCGTCCGCCATCTGCTGGAACATTTCAAGCAGCACCGAGAATTTTACGCGCCCGCGCGGGTCTATGCCGCTGAAGGGCACTGTGTTGTCAAGTTCGGTCATCGCGCCGGCCCAGCGAAAAGCTCCGCGCTGCGGCGCGCGCCTTCTCTTTTGTTTATGCCGTCCGCGGCCTTTGCCGTGCCTGTGGCTTTAGCCGCTACTCCTCTCGCGGCGTTTTCATAGCAGCGCATCGAATCGTCCCTTTCAGCGAAAGAATTATCTGACAGATTATTTTAGCATCAAGAGCCGCGTTTTGTTAAAAGCGCGCCGCATCAGCGGAACGCGACGTCAAAAAACAGGTTTATCATGAGCAGCGCCATGACGACAAGAATCATCGGGCGTATGAATCGCGCGCCTTCGGCAAGAGCGCACTTTGAGCCCAAGTAGCAGCCGGCCATGTTGCAGAGGGCAGCGGGGACGGCTATTGAAAATATAACGGCGTCAGCACGGATGAAAGTTATTAACGACGCGTAATTGGACGCAAGGTTGAGCGTCTTGGCGTTGCCGGACGCTGTTTTCAGATCAAGTCCGAGGAAAGCAGAAAACGCGATGATGGCGAAGGTTCCCGAGCCGGGGCCGAAAAGCCCGTCGTAGCCGCCTATCAGAAAGCCGGCGGCCGCCGCCGTGCATAAGGCGCGTCCTTGAGAAATTTCACGCGGCGCGCCTCTTTCCCCGAAATCGCGCTTTAGAAGCACAACGGCCGCGACGAACGGCAGAATTACGAGAATACATTTTTTTATCGCGCCGTCGCTCAGCGTCAGCGCGAGTCGCGCGCCCGCGGCCGAGCCGGCGAACGAGGCGGCGAAAGCCGTTGCTGCGGATTTCAGTTCCACCGCGCCGGCACGCCAGAATTTCCAAACGGCGAGCGTAGTTCCGCAGGCGCTTGAAAGTTTGCTGCTCCCGAGCGCGCAGTGCGCCGGCATACCCGTAAAGAGATACGCCGGAATCGCGATCAGCCCTCCTCCGCCCGCCGAAGCGTCCACAAAGCCCGCGATGAAAATTATGCAGCATAAAAAAACAAGAGCGGGAGTTGAAACAGTAAAAGAGCCTGCCATTAAAAATTCTCCTCCGGCGGCGCAAGTCCGCGAGCCTGCACTACATTATAGCGGCTCGGATAGCTGCGGAGAAGCGGCAAAAAAATCAGGAGCAGCGGCGGCTCCTGAAAGAAAAATTTTTATTTCCGGCTTGCGCGCGCCGGTTTTATTTTGAGGCAGCGCGGCAATGCGCCATAAGGTAAACGTCCAGATACTTTCCGTCGAGTGTGCGGATCCAGTCGCGCGCCGTGCCCTCGACGCGGAAGCCGACGGATTTGCACAACTTCAAAGCTTCGACGTTACCTGTGGGAATCTCCACCTCGACGCGCTCAATCATAAGCTCGTTGTCCGCGAGATCCAGCGCCGCGGCCGCGAGCATCTTCCCGAAGCCTTTCCCCTGCCACTTCCTGTCCACGATGATTCGCAGCGTCGCCATGCGGCGGCGGTAAATCTGGGGGTTCACCCGAAGCCAGACAGCCGCGCAGAGCTCGCCGGGCGGTGTCTCGGTCTCCAGCACGAGCATATGGTCGAACTGCGTCAGCCCCGCGATGATTTTCTCCGCGTCGTCGAACAGGTGGTTCGCGATGTTGCTGAAAATGTTCTGCGTATGCGCGCTGCCGTTTATGCGGTTAATCGCGGCCGCGTCCCCGGGCTTTACCGGCCGTATCCTCATCTTGCCGCCTCCTCGCCGCGCAGGCGCCCCATCAGGTACTCGTCGGCGAAGCGGCCCCTCACGACCGCCGCGTTATGTTTCGTCGCCTCTACCTCAAAGCCGTGGCGCCTGTAAAGTTTTATCGCGCGCGCGTTGTCCGTCAGCACGAGCAGCTCGAGGCGATGAAGCGCGAACTCGTTGTCGGCGCAATCGACGACGCGGGCGAGCAGCCTCTCCCCGATGCCTCTTTGCTGAAAATCACTGTCGACCATGACGGCGATGAAGGCGCTGTGCGCGCGGCACTCTTCTCTGTTCACGAGCATCACCGCGAAGCCGACGGCCTCGCCGTTCTCGGCGGCGACGAAGCATCTGTCTCTCTCGCCGAGCGAACGCAGGAAATCCTCAACCGCATTTACCCTTTCGCTTGAGAGGCCAAGGACGCTTTCGCGCACGCCGTCCTGCCTCCGTATTCTTGTCATCGCTTCGGCGTCGGTTATTGTTGCCGGTCTGATTTCCACGCGGGCACCTCCCTGATATTTATTTTTGAATATAAATATTTTACCGCAATAGCCGCGTCTGCAAAAGAAAAAAAAGACGCTGGGCCGGGCTCACGGAAGGCGAAAAACCGAATCGCGAAGCGCGGCCGCAGGCGCAACGCGCGGTGTCACTCCGAAAGCGCCGCGAAGAACGGCGTTAAGACCCGCCGCGCGCATAACGCGCGCGACTCTACGGCGCTCTGTTGACATTATCGCCGAAGGGGCTA
>CAYVEQ010000014.1:0-37758 GCA_964450835.1 uncultured Synergistaceae bacterium | reverse complement strand
GCGTCTGCGAATTCTCTTTTTCGCATTGACGCAACCTTTGTTTAGTGTTATCGTTAGAGTGCCGTAAATTGCGCTACGCGCGGCGGCGACGCGGACTTAATGGGCTCTCCGGTTTCCCGGGGATTAAAAAATCATATGGAAGCGGGTATCTCATGGACGTATCGTTCTTGTATTTCGTGAAAGAGGCGAGTTCCAACCCTGTGTTTACGATTACCGTGCTGCTTACGCTCGGTGTGATTTTCGTCAACGGCCTGACGGACGCGCCTAACGCAATAGCCACCTGCATCACCACGCGCTGCATGGACGCGAAGCTCGCGCTTTTTATGAGCGCCTTTTTTAATTTCACAGGCATTCTGGTGATGACTTATATAAACAGTTCCGTGGCCGTTACTATCAGCAATATCGTAGATTTCGGCGGAAATACGGGCGCCGCGCAGGCAGCACTCTGCGCGGCGCTTTTTTCTATCGTGGTTTACAGCGCCGGGGCGACCTATTTCGGCGTCCCGACGAGCGAGAGCCACAGCCTTATCGCCGGGCTTACCGGAGCCGCCATCGCCATTCAGAACGGCTTTGGCGCGGTGAACGCGTCGGAGTGGGTGAAAGTGATTTACGGCCTCGTGCTGAGCCTCGCGCTCGGTTTTGTCTCGGGCCGCTGTATCTGCAAGCTCATCACCGTGTTGTGTTTCAATATGGACAGGCGCAGGACGAACGCCTTTTTCCGCTACGCGCAGATTTTCGGCGCCATCGCGATGAGTTTTATGCACGGCGCGCAGGACGGGCAGAAGTTCATCGGCGTCCTTGTAATCGGCATAGCTATCTGCGCAGGCAAGGCGGGCGTCACGGCCGTCACGATTCCGCTGTGGCTTATGCTGCTCTGCAGCGCCGTTATGGGGCTCGGCACCTGCTTCGGCGGAGAGAAGATCATCCGCTCCGTCGGCATGGATATGGTGCGGCTTGAGAAGTATCAGGGCTTTTCCGCCGACCTCGCCGCCGCTTTGTGCCTTTTGCTTTCGAGCGTTTTCGGCATTCCCGTTTCGACGACTCATACAAAGACCAGCGCGATAATGGGCGTCGGTTCGGTGATGCGTCTGTCGGCCATCAACTTCAGCATCGTCAAGGATATGATGCTGACCTGGATATTTACTTTCCCCGGTTGCGGCTTAATAAGCTTCATTATGGTGAAGCTCTTTACGGCCGTCCTAATCCGCTAAAAAGGAGAGATTTTTGTTATGAGCAGAAAGCATGACTCCTACTATTTTGAAAATTTCACGGCCTGTGTTGATCACGCCTGCCGCGCGGCGCATATGCTGCATGATTCGCTCCAGAATTTTGACCCGGATCGCCTTGAAGAGCGGCTGGCGGAGATTCACAGGGAGGAGCACGCTGCGGACGAGAAGAAGCACGAGCTTATAAACGTCCTCGCCCGCGCCTTCATCACTCCGATCGATCGCGAGGATATAATGCAGCTCAGCCAGAATATAGACGAGATAACGGACAAGATAGAGGACGTCCTGCTTCGCGTATACTGCAACAATATCCGGGAGATACGCCCCGACGCGCTGGCGCTCGTTGACGTGGTCATACGCTGCTGCGCCGAGACGAAGCTGATGCTGTCGGAGTTCGCAAACTTCCGCCATTCGACGGTGCTGCACTCGCATATCGTAAATATCAATAATCTGGAGGAGGAGGCGGACCGCCTCTTTGTGTCTAGCCTCCGCGCTCTGCACACGACATGCTGCGACCCTGTCGAGATTATCTCGTGGCGCGAGATTTACGTTTATCTCGAAAAGTGCGCTGACACCTGCGAGCACGTTGCGGACACAGTCGAGGGCGTCGTGATGAAAAACTCGTAAATCGCGGCGCGGCAAGAAAAAACAGCAAAAGCCCCTGTTCACGCGGGGCTTGTTTTTTTACGTAAAAATAAAAAACGGGCCGGCTTCGCGCCGGCGCCGCTATTTTATCACGCGCGGCGGAATTCGCGCCTGTATCTTAAGACAAAGTAAAGCGACACGGCCGCGGGAAATAGCGCGAAGCGTCCGGCGCAGAAGAAAACGGCGAGAGAGAGGGCGCCGGAGAGAATGCCGCAGATTTTCCCGGCTTTTGTATCGAGCACGCGCGCGGCGGAGAACATGCCGATTGCGTAGACGAGCAGGAATACCGCGCTCGGCATGCCCATCAGCGGCTTTAAGTCAAGCCCGAAATACCAGCAGACGAAAAGCAGCGCGATGTTCAGGGGAATGAAGAACTGAATCGCGCGGCAGGGCGTCCGGTAGACCGGGTGCAGCTCGCCGAAAAAGGCGGGGAAGAAGCCTTCGCGGGCCTGCGCGTAGAAGAGGCGCGAAAAGCCGGCTGTGTATGTGTGCACGGGGCAGTAGCATATCACAAAGCCGAGCAGCCCCGTTGCCACCGATGCCCCACGTCCCCATCTGAGGCGTATCAGGGCCGTCATCGCCGAGTTCGGCGCGCCCCGGTACACGCCGCTTCCGACTATCACGAAGGCTATCGCGATGTATATCACGTTGACGACGACGAAAGCGGCGCCTAAGGCAAGCGGCAGGTCGCGCTTCGGATTTCTGAATTCCTCGGCGAGGTGTCCCGTCATCTCCCAGCCGCTGTAAGCGAAGAAAATCAAAGACAGGATGTTTGCCGCGGCCCCCCACCCCTTCGGCGCGAAGGGCGTGAAGTTCTCCGCGCGCACTTCGCCGAGCGAGGAGAACACGACGAAGAGCAGAATTGCGAGAATCACTCCGACTATGGCAAGCTGCGCTTTGCCCGATATTTCGACGCCGCGGTAGTTGAGCGCCATAGCCGCGACTATCAGCACCCCCGCCGCGACGTGAGCGGCGCCCTGTCCCCAGCCGAAAACGCCGCAGAGGCAGTTCGCGCCGATGAGAGCCGTCGCGGGCATGCCGATAGGCATGGCGCAGAATGTGAGAAAGCCCGTGAGCCGTCCCATGCCGGGGCCGAAGGCCTGCCGCGCGTAGGCGGAAATTCCGCCGGAGTCGGGGAAGCGCGACGACATCAGCGAGATTGCGACAAGCATCGGAAGCGTGATGACCCCCATCAAGAGCCACGAAATGAGCGACACCGGGCCCGCCGCCTCGGCCGCCACGGCGGGGAGGGCGAGTATGCCCGCGCCGATGACCGCGCCTATTGTCATCGCCATGCCGTGCAGCCATGTTATCTCTTTTTTGAGTTTTTCAGAGTTTCCATCCATTTTCATCACGAGGAGATTATACGCCGAAGGGCGGGCTTTTCATAGGCTGCGGCGAAAAAAGACGGATTAAAGCAGCGCCGGTTTTTCGCGTTCGACTGTTTTCGGCCGGGGCGGGAGCGTTCGCCGCTTTTTGCCCGGGGGTCACGTCCGCGGAAATAAAAAAGGAGAGGCGCAGTGCCTCTCCCTGTTATGTTTGCGTCCAGGCAGTTAGATCTCTTTCGACTGGGCGGCGTAGTGGGTGTGGAGAAGGTGGTGCGCTTTTTCTCCGAGAGGCTTGCCGAGCCATTTGTCGTAAAGCGCGATGATGTCCGGGTTCTTGTGCGACTGGCGCAGAGTCTTCGCCTCGTCGACGCTGTAAAGGGCCGCCGTGCGCGCTGCGCGGATTTCCGCGTTGACGGGCTGAGGCTGTCCGCCGCCGCCGATGCAGCCGCCGGGGCAGGCCATGACCTCGATGAAGTGGTAATCGGCTTCGCCCGCGCGGACTTTGTCCATAAGCGTCTTGGCGTTTTTGAGGGTGTGGGCGACCGCCAGCTTGACGGTAACGGTTTTTCCGTCGATCGGGACGTCGATCGCCGCCTCTTTGATGCCTTCCATGCCGCGTACGGGCTGGAAGATTATGCCGGGGATGTCCTCGCCGTTGTTGAGAACCGCGTAGACTGTGCGGAGCGCGGCTTCCATGACGCCGCCCGTGACGCCGAATATCGCGCCGGCTCCCGTGGAGGTGCCGAGCGGGCTGTCAAATTCCTCTTCAGGCAGGTTTTTGAAGTCAATTCCCGCGTTTTTGATCATGCGGGCGAGTTCGCGCGTCGTCAGCACCGTGTCGACATCGGGTATGCCCGGGTTGCACTGAAGCTGCGGGCGAATGCACTCGGACTTTTTCGCGGTGCAGGGCATTATCGAAACGCTGTATATGTCCTCGACGGGGATGCCCTGCGTTTCAGGCCAGTAGGTTTTGGCGAGAGCGCCGAACATTCCCTGCGGCGACTTTGCCGTCGAGAGGTGCGGCAGGAGGTCGGGATATTTAATTTCGATGAAGTTGACCCAGCCCGGCGAGCAGGAGGTGATCATCGGGAGAACGCCGCCGTGCGTCACGCGGTGGATGAATTCGTGTCCCTCTTCCATTATCGTGAGGTCGGCGGAGAAGTCCGTGTCAAAGACCTTGTCAAAGCCGAGTCTGCGCAGAGCTGCAACCATTTTGCCGGTTACGACTTCGCCCGCAGGGAGGCCCAGCTCTTCGCCGAGCGCCACGCGGACGGAGGGAGCCGTCTGGACGATGGTGTGCTTCTTGGGGTCGGCGATGGCGGCGAAGACTTTTTCCGTATCGTCGCGCTCGCAAATCGCGGCTGTCGGGCAGACGGCGGAGCACTGTCCGCAGTATGTGCAGGCGACTTTGTCGAGTCCGAGGCCGAAGGCCGGCCCTACGATTGTCTTGAAGCCGCGGTTGATGTAGCCGTATACGTCAAGCCCCTGACGCTCGTGGCAGGCTCTTATGCAGCGCCCGCAGAGTATGCACTTGTTGGGGTCGCGGACGAGGCTGGGGTTGTTCGCGTCTTTTTGCGCGGAGCGTTTTTCTCCGGTGTAGGGCACTTCGCGGATGCCGAGATCGGCCGCTGTGCGCTGAAGTTCGCAGTCATTGTTCTTCTGGCAGGAAAGGCACTCCTGCGGGTGGTTGGCGAGCAGGAGTTCCACTACCGCTTTGCGCGTTTCGCGCACTTTCTGCGTGTTGGTGTGCACGACCATGCCGTCGGCCACAGGGTAGACGCAGGCCGCGCCGAGTCCGCGCCCTCCGACTATCTCAACCACGCAGACGCGGCAGGCGCCCTCTTTTGACAGCTCAGGGTGGTAGCAAAGCTGCGGTATGCGGATTCCGGCTTTGGCAGCGGCTTCGATTACGGTGAAATCCGATGGCACTTCTACTGTTTTGCCGTCTATTGTAACCTTAACGAGTTCCATGTTGTTTTTACTCCCCTTCCGTTAGCCGAAATTAGCCGCGCACGATGGCCTTGAACGGGCACTTCGCGAGGCAGGCGCCGCATTTGATGCATTTCTTGGTGTCGATAACGAACTGTTTCTTCGGTTCGCCGCTGATGGCGCTGACGGGGCAGTTCCTGGCGCAGAGGCCGCATCCTTTGCATGCGTCGGTTATCTTGTAGCTGAGCAGGTTCTGGCACTGGCCTGCAGGGCATCTCTTTTCCTTGATGTGCGCCTCGTACTCGTCGCGGAAGTAGCGCAGCGTGGAGAGAATGGGGTTTGGCGCGGTCTGTCCCAGCGCGCAGAGAGCGCCGGCTTTGACGGAGGCCGCGAGCTTTTCGAGCTTTTCGATGTCTCCCTCTTCGCCGTCGCCGTTCGTGATCTTTTCGAGGATTTCGAGCATGCGCTTTGTTCCCTCGCGGCAAGGCGTGCATTTGCCGCAGGATTCCGACTGCGTGAAGTTGAGGAAGAATTTCGCGACGTCGACCATGCAGGTGTCCTCGTCCATGACGACGAGACCGCCGGAGCCCATCATGGCGCCGGCCGCGATGAGCGAGTCGTAGTCAATCGGGGTGTCGAGCAGCGATTCCGGTATGCAGCCGCCCGAAGGGCCGCCTATCTGCACCGCTTTGAATTTCTTGCCGCCGATGATACCGCCGCCGATGTCAAAGATGATTTCGCGCATCGTGATTCCCATCGGGACTTCGGCGAGACCGGTGTTGTTTATCTTACCCGTCAGGGCGAATACTTTCGTTCCTTTTGATTTCTCGGTTCCGAGTTTCGCGTATTCCTCGGCTCCGACGCGGAAGATATAGGGAACGTTGGCGAATGTCTCAACGTTGTTGATGTTGGAGGGTTTGCCCCAGAGTCCTTTTACAGCGGGGAACGGAGGACGCGGGCGCGGCATTCCGCGGCGGCCTTCTATTGAGGCCATGAGCGCGGTTTCCTCGCCGCATACGAAAGCTCCGGCGCCTTCTTTGATGTGGATGTGGCAGTTGAAGCCGGAACCCAGAATATTGTCGCCGAGCAGCCCCGCCTCTTCCGCCTGGGCGATGGCCGTTTTCAGGCGCTTTATCGCAAGCGGGTATTCGGCGCGGCAGTAGATGTAGCCTTCGTCGGCGCCGATTGCGTAGGCTCCGATGATCATTCCCTCGAGTATCGCGTGCGGGTCGCCCTCAAGCAGCGAGCGGTCCATGAACGCGCCGGGGTCACCTTCGTCCGCGTTGCAGATGATGTATTTCTTCGGACCGGGCGATTTCTGGCAGAAACCCCATTTGAGCCCCGTCGGGAAGCCGCCGCCGCCGCGTCCGCGCAGGCCGGTCTTTTTCATCTCTTCGACAACCTGTTCCGGCGTCATCGTAAGAAGAACTTTCGCGAGCCCTTCGTATCCGTCCGCGCCGATGTATTCCTCAAGCGAGTCTGGGTTGATGTGTCCGCAGTTCTTGAGGACAAGGCGGTGCTGTTTTCTGTAGAAATCTATATCGGAATAGTCGGGGACGCTTTCCGCCGTGAGAGGCTCCTGGTAGAGCAGGCGGCTGACGACGCGCCCTTTGGTGAGGTGTTCTTCCACTATTTCGGGCACGTCCTCCTCGTGAACATGGGTGTAGAAGGTGCCCTCGGGATATACTATGACGATCGGCCCCTGCTCGCAGAAGCCCTGACATCCGGTCTCGACTACTTTGATTTCCTTATCGAGGCCGGTCTTTTTGAGTTCATCCTCGAACTTCGCGATAACCTTTCTTGAACCGGAGGCAACGCAACCCGTTCCGGTGCATACCAGTACGTGCGCCCTTACGAGAGCCATTACAATTATCCCCCTTTCGGCCTGTTACGCCTGATTGCTCGCGATCTTGGCCACGACAAGATCTTCAACGACGACGCCGTTGATGAGATGGTCGGCGATTATGCGCGGGACATCCGTCGGCTTGACGGGGCCGTAGGTGACTCTGTCCTCGCCGGGGCGGACGATGTCGAGAAGGGGCTCTTTCTGGCACATTCCGATGCAGCCGGTCTGGAGGACGGCCACGTCGTGAATGTTGCGCTTCGCGAGCTCTTCAAGCACGGCCTTCATTACCTCGCGGGCTCCGGCCGCGATGCCGCATGTGCCCATGCCTATTATTATCTGTCTTTCGTTAAGTTTTCTGGCCTCGGTCTGCTCCTTGGCCTGAGCCTTTATTCTGCGGAGATCCGCAAGACTTTTTATCGCCATTTTGTCTTCCTCCCGTCAGCCTAAGCGTACTTGTCCAGAATCGGGCCGACCGACTCCGGCCTGAGTCTGCCGTGCGTGTCGTCGTTGACCATGAATGTCGGCGCGAGACCGCAGGCGCCGATGCAAGCGACGGTTTCAACCGTGAACTTGAGGTCATCCGTTGTGGCCTGTCCCTCTTTAAGTCCCAGCTTGTCGCGTATGGCCTGCAGGACGGCCTTGGCTCCGCGGACATGGCACGCGGTGCCCTGACACGACCTGATGATGTTCCTGCCGCGCGGCTCGAGATGGAACTGCGCATAGAACGTTACGACGCCGTAAATCTGGCTGATTGGCACTTCGAGCCGATTGCTTATCTCAATCAGCACATCTTTAGGCAGGTAGCCGTAGATTTCCTGTGCCTGCTGAAGCACGGGAATGACACTGCCCTTGGTGCCGCGGTATTTCTCAAGCAGAGCAGCCAGCTGCTCCCTCTGCTCCGACGCCTTCTCCACCATAAAACTAACCCCCCTTAGTCTCCTCTCCGGGATCTGCCCCGAAGAGACCGGCGCGATCCCCTTCGGATTGCGCCGCTGCCGAATCGCCCCCGCGTCGGCGTTCTCGCGAAAGCTGCGCGGGAACGCTTCTTCTGAAGCTATTGCGAAAAAAAACACAAACGCTGTTATTATAACCGTAAAGGGCGGCTCTTTCAACAATTTTTTGTTCATGCCGCCCGCCGAAGCCGTTTTGCGCGCTTTTGTTTTTTTCAAAAAACAAATCCGAGGATACCTTCCGCATAAAAAGGCGGAGCGCGCCGCCCCGAGGGGAAAGATTTATATTCCGCGCCTTTCGCCGCCGCAGCGCGCGCCGTGGAAACATAAATACAATCCTCGCTCTCTATTATAACATTTTTATAGCGAAGCATTATAATCGTGACGTGACGGCAGGCGTAAAAAGGCGGCTTAAGAGAGCAAACCGCCGCCGCGATAAGCGGCGCGGCGAGAGCCGCCGGAGCCTTTGCCGCTCAGAACCGCGAAGCCGTCGCGCGCGGCGGCAAGCCGCGGCGGAACCGCCGAAAATTTCGCGCCCGACGCGCGGGACGCGGTCTGCGGGCGGTTTTCAAGGTTTTTGACGGAGCCTCGGCACGCTTCACGCGCGCAGCACTCCGGGACAAAGGAAAGCGAACGGTTTCGCAAAGGAAAGGAGAATAAAGATGCGCGAATTTACCGAAAAACATCATGCTTTTATCGCGGCTGTGTTCTATGTCACGCTTACGGTTATGTGCGGCGCCGGGGGCCGCGCCGCCTTGGTGGGGGCGCCGCGGCGCCCGGGGCAGCCGCGCGGCTCGCGGAGGGCGCAGCGCGCAACCCGCGACGGCAGGCCGCTCGACTTCGCCTCCTACTTTGAGTACGGGGAGTGGACGAGCACGCAAAGCGCGATAGACGAGGGGTGCAACAATCAACTCAGCGTGCTCTCGTACGCGCCCGACCTCACAGAGAAAATCACCGTTTGCCCGTGGGCGGCGCAATTTAAGGAAATGGGGCTCGCGAAGGCGGGGAGCCTCTACTGCGCGCACATCGACGCCTCGCTTGTGCGCGGCTTCAACCCCGCTCTCGTCTACGAGGTTCCGCAGACTATGCATGAGAGCGGCTACTGCCTGCAGATTGCCCGCGGCGCGAATTTCGGGGATGGCAAGATCCCGCAAAAGCACGGCGAATATATGAAGGGCTTCGATTATCACTGCGGCCATATATACAAGACCTTCTCCTCCGTCGCCACGGCCGTCTTCGGCGCGGAGGGGCAGGAGGCCGCGACGGAAGTTCTGTCGCGATTCGCGGAAGAGTACGGGAGCGACCTCGCGGACACGCTGACGAAATATCACGACACAGATTTCGATCTCGCGAAGTAACTTCGCGGCATAAAATATTTTTTCTTAACATATTGCCCGCCTCCGCCGCGCCGGACGGCTTCCCCGGGGCCGCGGCAGCCCGGCAAAGGCGCCCCTGCATAAGGGCGCGCGTCGCGGACGGGAACCGCCGCTCTTATAGTGTATAATCGAATCATTCGGGGATTTGCGGCAATTTTTTGTTAAGGAGGAAGAGTTATGCCGACATTGAAAGAATTTCTGCGCGGCGAGGTAAAGCCGGCTTTGGGATGTACCGAGCCGGGGGCCGTGGCGCTCGCGGTAGCGCGCGCGTGCGCCGAGCTCCCGGACAGGGATAACGTCGCCGCTGTCCGCGTCACGGTCAGCGCGAACATTTATAAGAACGGCATGGCGGTAGGCATTCCGGGCGCGGGAGGCGCGCGGGGCAACACCATCGCCGCGGCGCTCGGAGCCATCTGCGGGGACGCGTCGCGCGGCCTTGAGGTGCTCGCCGGCACCGCGCCCGCTGACGTAAAGAAAGCGGAGGCGTGGGCGGAGGAAAAGCGCGCCACTATTTACTGCGACCAGGACAGGGGCGGCGTCTATGTTCTCGCCTCTGTTTTTACTCCCGAACACAAGGCCATGTGCCTGATTGAGGGCAGCCATTCCAATATTGTCAAAGTTACGGCGGACGGAAAAACGACATTCGAGGGCCTCCGCCCGTCAGGCTCTTCCTCGGGCTTCGCCGACGACGGCTTCCCGAAAATTTTCGCCGACGTGCTGAAGATGGCTGACGAGATGGACGAAGAAGACGAGGCCTTTATCTGGAAGGGCATCGATATGAACGACCGCATCGCCGCGGAGGGAATAAAGCCCGCGGGCGGCGGCGCTTTGCAGAGCAGCAACTTCGGCCTCATTCTCCGCGACGACGGGAAGGTCGGGGATTATCTTCCCGTGTCGCTTGAAATACGCGCTACGGCGTCGGCGGCTGCGGAGGCCCGCATGTCGGGCGCGAGCCTTCCCGTAATGAGCAGCGCGGGCAGCGGAAACCACGGCATCACAGCCATACTTCCGGTCGCGGTGCTCGGCCGCCGCGCAGGGAAGAGCCGCCGCGAGATAGCGAAAGCCGTCGCCGTCAGCCATCTCGCCACGAGCTTCGTAAAGCGCAATCTCGGACGCCTCTCTCCGGTCTGCGGCTGTTCGGTCGCGGCCGGCGCGGGTGCCGCCGCCGGCATGACCTATCTTATGGGCGGCGATTACGACCGGATCTGCGCCGCTATGGGCCTGCTGCTTTCGAGCGTCGCGGGCATGCTCTGCGACGGCGCGAAAGAGAGCTGCGCGCTTAAGGTCGGCTCCGCTTCCGCCGAGGCCTACTGCGCGGCGGAGTGGGCGCTGAGCGGCCAGCGGCTCGCCGTGCCGCAGGGAGTTTTCGGCGCTTCCATAGAGGAGACCGTGGCGAATGTCGGCCGCGTTTCGCGCGACGGCATGAAAACCGTCGACCGCGTCATGATAGACATTCTCGACGAACGCCACAGGCCGAACGCGGAGTTCTTCTGACCTCCTCCGTTTACGAAAACAAACCGGCCCGGGGACGGCTCAAGCCGTCTGTCTTCCCAGGCGAGGCGCGGAAGGGGTTCGCGAAATGAACGCGGCGCGTTTTCGCGACCGCTTCTTCACATAACGGCGCGGCTGTTGTTATAATACCAGAAGGAGCCGGCGAACAGGCGCCTCAGTAAAAGTTTCATGACTGTCGCAAAAGCGCGGAAATTTCCGCGAATTTATCAGAAACAGGCAAAGGCGTAAAAAAACGCCGGTTTTGACGTACCGGCAAAAAAGAAAAACATAAAAAATCATACCTGAGAGGTAAAACAGCCATGACACAGATAAGCGAAGCTCTGGGACAGAGAATAAGAGAAATACGCAAAAGCAGGCGCCTCACGCTGGAGGAGCTGGGGCACGCGGTGAATAAAAGCAAAGCCACGCTCTCCAAGTACGAAACCGGCGACATAGTGATGGATGTCGAGAGGCTGCACGAAATCGCGCGCGTTTTAGGCGTGCCGGTCTTCAGCCTGCTTGACGCGCCTGACGGGGAAAGCGGCGGGGCTTCACCGCGCGGGACACAGGCGGGCGACATATTCTCCGCGCCGCTGCTCTATCTTTATTACATGGGCGACATGGACGGCGCGGAAAAAATTTTGCACAGAGGCGTCATCGAGCGCGGCGCGGAAGGCGGAGCGAAGCTCTACGGCGAGGCGGCCTCGCTTGCCGACTACCGCCGCGGCTCCAAGATTTACGACGGGCAGGTGCGGGAGCACTCTTTCTTCACGCGTCTCGCCTTTGAGGAGGAGCGGCTCAGGGAGGAGAGAATCATGATGGTCTTCCCCGTGTCCGGCGCGCGGGATTTTATTCTCGGCCACATACTGACTGCGGGGCGCTCGGGCTTCGCCGCCGCGAAAGCGCTTATATCAAAGCGCGTCATGGCCGAGAACAGGCGTTTTCTGTCACTTCTTAAACTCTCGCGCGAGGAGATGCGCCGCGCGCGAAACACGAATTATCTCATTTTCGACTGCGTGTAGAAGGCGGTTAAAAAGGGAGGGGGCTTTCGCCCTCCTTTTTTCGCACGGCCTTATATGTCGCGCGCACTCCGGCGCGTGCGCGCCGCTGGTCGTTAAACGTCGCGCCGCGGCGGATTTAGTGTATAATTCAAAGCGTCCGGAGGCACTTGACGGATCTTCGGTTAAAAGCAGAGAAAGGATAGTGTTACAAAGATGAAACGCAATATCAGAAACATCGCTGCGGCTCTCGTGATTTGTGCGGCGGCGGCGTTCACCGTACCGCAGGCGCGCGCGTTAGACTTCGGTGACGTGCTTAAAAAAGGCGCGATAGGTCTGGCCGGCGGATGGCTCGTCACGGCCATTTCGCCGCAGATGAACGATTTTATCAACACTCTGACCTTCAACAAAGGCGCGGCTTACGACGGCTTCACTAAAGTCGTCCCGATTGTTTCGATAGGCGACGGCGCGCGCATAGGCGCGGCCCAGGTCGGCGCGAACACGCAGAAGGCAATCGACAGCACGCAGGCTGTCGCCCAGGTTGAGGGCAACTTCAAAAGCATCCGCGCGACGGCGCTCATTCCGATAGACTCCCTCAACCCGATAAAACGTTTCCGCCGCGTCAAAGGCGTCGGCGTAACGGCCATCATCAACGTCAAACTTTAGGTAAAAATCAAAATGTCCGACTACCGTCCGCAGCTCCACGACATACAGAAGGCAAAACAGCGCATAAGCGGCGTCGTGATCAACACACCGCTTTCGCTCAACGTTCCTCTCTCCGAGCGTTACGGCGCGAACATCTGGCTCAAGCGCGAGGATATGCAGATCGTGCGCTCCTACAAAATACGCGGCGCCTACAACAAAATATCGAGCCTCTCGCCCGAAGAGCTCTCGCGCGGCGTCGTCTGCGCCTCCGCCGGCAACCACGCGCAGGGGGTGGCTCTCGCATGCAGCAGACTCGGAATAATGGGCGCGATTTTCATGCCGAAGCCGACTCCGAACCAGAAAATCAACCAGGTGAAGATGTTCGGCAAAGACAACGTGAACATAATCCTGACGGGAGACACATACGACGACTCCTGCGCCGAGGCTCTCTCATGGTGCCGCGAGCACGAGGGAACCTTCATCCACCCCTTCAACGACCCGCAGATAATCGAAGGCCAGGCGACGCTCGGCCTCGACATACTGAACGAGGCATCATGCGACTTCAACTACATTCTGCTCCCGATCGGCGGCGGCGGGCTCATGTCGGGCGTCGGGAGCGTATTCAAGAGCCTGAGCCCGGACACCTGTGTCGTCGGCGTCGAGGCATCCGGGGCCGCCTCCATGCGCGCAGCCTTCGACAACGGAGGGCCGGTGGCGCTGCCTGAGATAGATAACTTCGCGGACGGCATAGCCGTGCGCAAAGTCGGCGACGTGACCTACGACATCTGCCGCGAAGTGGTCGATAAGCTCGTTGCCGTTCCCGAAGGGCAGATATGCACCACGATACTGCGCCTTTACAACGAAAGCGCGATCGTCGTGGAGCCGGCGGGAGCGGTCTCAGTCGCCGCGCTTGAAAACATCAAGGACGAGATTCGCGGCAAAAACGCGGTCTGCGTCATAAGCGGCAGCAACAACGACATAACGCGCATGGAAGAGATAAAAGAGCGCTCTCAGCTCCACGAGGGACTGCAGCACTACTTCATCGTCCGCTTCCCGCAGAGGGCGGGTGCGCTGCGCGAGTTTCTGGAGCGCGTGCTCGGCCCCGACGACGATATAACCTTCTTTGAATACTCGAAAAAGAACTCGCGCGAGCGCGGCCCCGCGGTGGTCGGCATAGAGCTGAGGCGCGCCTCGGACTACGCACCTCTCGTCAAACGTATGCAGGAGTACAACATCGTCTACGAATACCTGAACGACAAACCCGACCTCTTCCAGTTTCTGGTCTAAAGCGCGGAAGTAAGGAATTGAAACTCCCACGATTGAAATCGCGGGATTCCAAAGAAGTTTGCTCCTATGAGAGCCTTATTCTTTGAGGGTGTTCCAAGCACCCCGTATACGGTAACCCTGACGGGCAGCCGCTTGCTTTGTTGTTTATTTCACGCAGGTCGCGTTTACGCATTTCGCGTCGGGTGCCTGAGTATATTTTACGCAACAGCAGGACTTACCTGTTGCAACCGCCATATATACTTGTCAAGGTGCAGGGGCTCTTGTTCCCCTTGAACATTGTATACCACAATACCGAAGGAGGTGCAATACCTATGGGCAATGCTGATATATATGGAGTCCCGGAATCTATCAATCCCGGTAGCGCTGTGTATCCCACGATTGAAATCACGGGTATTACAGCGCACTGGAATAAAACAAAAGGAGGAGGCATTCCCGCCTCCTCCATGTCGTGTCAATGAGCTGCCGTATTCAGAGCAAAAAAGCGACAAAGAGCAAAACGCCGCCGCAGCTCCCGCGTCAGGACCGCGACTGGTTTTTGCCCGTTATCTCCCGCAGGACAAGCAGAGTATAAGTGCGTCCCACCGCCCTGTATAAATAGTCCATAAACTCTCCCAGCCCGTCTTTATCGGCGATATAAACCTCCAACAGGTAGTCATATTCTCCCGAAATCATATAGATATTGAATATCTCGTCGCGTTCGGTCAGAAAAAGCGGCATATCGCCGATGAATTTATCGTCTTTAAGAAGGATGAATGCGTGTATCGCGTAGCCGAATTTTCCCCAGTCAACCTTTGCGTTGTATGAAAGAATTACATTTTTTTCTTCCATTTTTTTCGTCCTGTCATAAACGGACGAAGCTGACAACGCTATCTTTTCGCCCAGTTTTTTATATGAAATCCTGCAATCGGAGAACAGTTCGTTTGCTATCCGGAAATCAATTTCGTTAACCTCAGGTTTCGCCGGTTTTATCAACTGCCTCACCCCGTTTGTCGACGTTTTGTTTTTTTTGTTTTTACCGAGGGCTGCGATGATATATTGTGAAAATGTCGGCCGAAGAACAAGCCCTTTGGAAATTTTTTACATTATAGACAAAAAGATTCCTCGCGGCAACCGGCATGCCGCGAAGCGTGCGAGGCGGCACGAAAAAATGCCGCGGGCGGCAAATCTCCCCGCGGCATTTCTTGCGTGACAATTCAGGTTTACGCGTTTTCTGTTCTCTTTATCTCTCTTCCACCAGGACGCTGTGTTTGAATACAATCCCGTGTTCAGCAAGCTGCGGCATAAGGTAGTTATAGAACTCGTCGTTCGTCGCGAGAGACTCTGGCGCGTGGAATCCCGGCGCGGAAATCATTCCGTTCGCCACGGCTCTTACCGTCGCGGCGCAGGGGTATCCGGTCGTTCTCGCCATCGAGTGGAACATCTGCTCGTCGTCGAATTTATCTATCAAATCCCATGTGTTGGTGACATACTTCCCGTCTTTGGGGCCTTTCGCCACTACGCGCATGACCGTCAGGTCTCTGTCGCCCTTTTCCGGCCGCAGCGTCCACAGCGGGCGGAAAAGCTCGGTCGTCACGTTGAACGGGATAACTTCTTTGCCGTCTACGACGATGGGTTCCTTGCTGAAACAGCCGGCGGCTTTCAGTATATTGATTGTGTCGACGTATCCCGGCCAGCGCATCGTCTTTTCGGCGACGAATTTTCCTTTGACATTCTCGGCGGCCGAGCGGAGTCCGTCCGTGAAGAAGGCTTCAAGCTTTCCCAGGCCGGGGAAATCAATTTCTTCAAGGCCGCTCAGCGCCGGCGCTTCGGTGATTTTGTTGTCCTTGACATAGTGCGCCGGCCAGCAATACTCGCCCATCGTATCCTCAAGGCAGAAGACAGTCCTGTAGTTAAAGGGCGGGTCCAGCTTGTCCGGTATGCCTCCGACATATATGCAGCCGAAGTCAAGCTCTTCCACCATCGCCCCGCCGCGGGCCACAAGATAATTGGACATGCCGGGCGCGATCCCCATATCGAATACCGCCACCGCGCCGCTCTCCTTCGCTATCTCGTCCATGCCTTTGCTGTGCAGATAGCCGCTGGGGCTGACGTAGTTTTTGCCCATCTCCAGAATCTGTTTCTGAGAGGCCTCCTCAAGATGACTGGGAAGCAGCCCGCATACGATGTCGGCATCTTTCGCGGCTTCAGCCAGCGCAGCGGCGTCGCCGGCGGATTTTTGCAGCTTTTTTATATCCTTCCTGTCGCCGAGAGAGGCCAGCGCCTTCTCAAAAGGATCCATTACCGTTACTTCAAAGTCTTTCGACAGATCGATGGCAACCAGTTTGCCTATCAGTCCGCATCCCAATACCAGAGCTTTTTTCATTGTTATCGACTCCTTTTTTATTTCTCCTCGACGTCTACCTTGCTGTACTCGTCAAGACCCCACAGTTTTCGCGGCCCTTCATAGTCTTTCAGTATCGCCATGAACTTTTTGGAGAGCAAAAGAATTACAACAAGGTTGACATACGTAGGCACAGAGGAAGATATATCGACAATCAGCCACGCGTACGAAACATCGGTGTGCATAACGTCCACTATGCAGGGCATGATGAGCTCGACAAACGGCAGTCCGATGCACAGCAGGCTCAGAGCCACCTTTTTTACCGCCGCGTTGTTCTTAAAGGCGTATTCAAGGATGGAATAGAAATAAGAGAACCAGCCGGTGACGGTAGTCCACGAGAAGAGGAAGAGCGAGAATGCGATGAAGTAGCCGGCGAGAGTCTTTCCGAGGCCATGCGCGAAAGCGTTTATCGTAAGCGTAGAGCCGGAAAGTCCGGAGTTCCACTCGCCTGTGATTACAATGACGATCCCTGTTATCGAGCAGATAACTATCGTGTCAATGAACACTTCCATTACTCCCCACATGCCTTGTTCGACCGGATGCTTTTGCTCGGCTTTCGCGTGCACCATCGGGCTTGTCCCCCAGCCGGCCTCGTTGCTGAAGAGGCCGCGCGAGATGCCCGTCCTCGCGATAAGCATAAATGAGGCGCCGGCAAAGCCGCCTACGGCCGCCATCGGCTGGAAAGCGGATTTTACAATCAGCACTATCGCGGCCGGCAGACTTGTTATGTTTGTAATAATGATATAGAAACCGAACGCCATATACATAATCGACATGAACGGCATCATAAACGACGCGAAATTGATGACGCGGAGCAAACCGCCGAAAATGACGATTCCGACCATCAAGCAGAAGAATGCTGACAGATACAAAATTCTGACTCCGGTAATCTCGTGAAGCGCTTCGCCAACGGTGTAGGCTTCGGGAGCCAGAATCAGCTGCAGGAAGAGGCTTCCTCCGAATAACACGGCGAAAATTTTCCAGCTCTTCTTAAATTTTTTCCCAAGGCCATGCTCTATGTAAAACAACGGACCTCCGACTTTTTTGCCGTCCTCCTCCTGTTTTCTGTAATAGACAGCGAGCGTGACTTCGACCATTTTTGTCATCATTCCGACAAGTGCTGTCATCCACATCCAGAAGAGCACCCCGGGGCCTCCTAGCGCGATGGCGCTTGCCACGCCGCCGATATTACCGGCGCCGATGCAGCCCGCCACCCCTACGGCCGCCGCCTGATAGGGAGAAATTTTGTTTTTGTCTTTTGACAGCATCTCTCCGGGAGCTTTGCCGAGAAAACAGAAGCGAAAAGAATCGCCGAAATGGCGCAGCTGCCAGAACTTTGTTATTACCGTAAAATAAAGTCCGGTACCCAGAAGACCGATGAGCAGCGTCGGTCCCCACAAAATGCCAACTACCTCGTTCAAGAATTCTTCCATGCGAAAAATCCCCCCAGTATTTTTAATTTCCGAATAACGAACACTTAATATTATCTGAATTTTATTTTTCATAATCAACGAATGTAATGCCATTATTCAATAAATATTCCGAATATATTTTTTATTCAAGACATAAAAACCGAATGTTATTCTGTACGGTTTTGGTCTTCGTCTTTTATCCGGGTTGATGGTGTCCGCCGACATGCTTTTTGAAGTGCATGCTCTGTTTTTGTCTGCATCAAAAACCAACGGCCTCGTTTGCCGCCGGCCGCTGTTATCGCGTCCGCGTAATTTCCGAAAAAGCGCAAGCCGCGTCATGCTTCGCTTTGTGTTCTCTGTGCCGCAGGTCAAAAGAATAACCGGCTTCATAAGCGCCGCTTCTTTCGGTCTGCGAAGTATGACATAAGGACGCGCGCGGGTTTTATTATGCCGAAGCACAAAGGGAGATTTTCCGAAATATTTGCTAAAAAACCGGAGTTGCGCTTATTATAGCGGTGTGGCCGCGCCGGCGGCCGGAAAGGGGAGTGCGCCAAAATGAGATGATTTGCCGCTATAGGCTCGTGTGACGGGCCTGCTCTCAGCTTCGGCGCGCTTCCGCGTTTTCTGTCCGCCAGCCTTTAAGTGAGGAACAACCCTCGCATATGTGATGCGGCCGAACGGCGCGGAGATGTCCGCGCGCTGCGAAGCTTGCTTGAACCGGCTGTTTTCCGCTCATTCTATAATCGTGACTGGAGGTAAATAACAAATGGATCGTTTTCTTATGTCAAAGAACGGCCCCGCCGCGGCCGGGCTCGTTTTGGGCGTAATCGCGGCAGTTCTTGTGAAGTTCGGCAACCCAGGCAACATGGGCTTCTGCGTCGCTTGCTTCACGCGCGATATAGCGGGGGCTTTGGGGCTGCACCGCGCCGCGATTGTGCAGTATCTGCGTCCCGAGATTGCGGGCTTTATTCTCGGAGCGTTCGTCTCGGCGCTCGCCTTCTCGGAGTACAGGCCCCGCGGCGGTTCCTCGCCTATGGTGCGCTTCGCCCTCGGATTTTTCGCGATGGTCGGGGCGCTCGTATTCCTCGGCTGTCCGTGGCGCGCCTATCTGCGCCTCGCCGGAGGCGACTGGAACGCGATAGCCGGCGTCGCGGGGCTTGTCTGCGGCATCGGCATCGGGGTGTGGTTCCTCTACGGCGGGTTCAGCCTCGGGCCGTCGCGCACGACTCCCAAAGCGGCCGGCCTCGTGATGCCGCTTATCGCCCTTGCTCTGCTTGCTCTGCTCTTTTTCCGCCCGCTCTTCGGCGCGGAGGGCACAGGACCCGTCTTCTTCTCCGAGAAAGGCCCGGGAGCCGCGCACGCTCCGGCGCTTATATCGCTCGCCGCGGGACTTGTCGTCGGCTTTCTCGCGCAGCGCACGCGCTTCTGCACCGTCGGCGCCGTGCGCGACCTGATAATGATACGCGACTGCCATCTCTTCAAGGGCGTGGCCGCTTTCACAATAGCGGCGCTCGCCGCGAATATCGCGCTCGGACAGTTCAAGCCCGGCTTTGCCGAACAGCCGGTGGCTCACACCATGCAGCTGTGGAACTTCCTCGGCATGGTGCTTTCCGGCCTCGCTTTCACTCTCGCGGGCGGCTGTCCCGGACGTATGCTGATAATGTCGGGAGAGGGAGACGCGGACGCGGGTATATTCGTTCTGGGAATGCTTGTCGGCGCGGCTTTCGCGCACAACTTCTCGCTCGCCAGCTCTGCCTCGGGCATTGGCGCCTTCGGCGCTCAGGCGACGGCCGCCGGCCTCGTCTTCTGCCTTATCGTCGGCTTCGCTTTCAGAAACAGAATGGCTTAGGAGGCTTACCATGGAGAAAATCACCGTCGACGCGCGCGGCCTCTCCTGCCCGCAGCCCGTCATAGAAACAAAAAGAGTACTGGACAGACAGAGCGCCGGCGTTGTCGAAATCTTAGTCGACACGGTAACGTCGCGCGAGAACGTGACGCGCTTCGCGCAGAACGCCGGGTGGCGTGTCACGTGCAAAGAGGAAAAGGACACCTACGTCGTAACAGCGACAAAATAACATCGCGCAGCGAAGGCTGCGAAAGAGAAAAACGCGCGAGAAAAGCAAGATGAATGCGCCGAAATAAAGCCGCGTGCGCGAGGGGCGGGTAGTCATCCGCTTCCTCTTTTGAGAGCATTATTTTGAGCGCCGGGTGCGCGCGGGACGGTTCAATTCGCGCGCCGGACACCGCGCCGAAGCGCCGGAGGATTTCCTCGCTGCGGAAACGATATGTAGGCGGCGGGAAAGTAATATGCGGCTGACGTCGAAAAAGACGGCGACGTAAAACCGCGCTGCGCGATTTTGCACGCGGCACTCGCACACCCGAAGCGCCGCGGACAACGCAACAACAAAAAAGGCCGCCGCTTTGTTGGTTTAAATTAGAGATATTGGAAAACAGATAAATATCAGCTGACAAACTTCAAGCGGGGCAAGCAGTGAGGAGTTGCGAACGAATCAACATCTCCTCACTGCTTTCACTATGTTTGTAACATTAACAAAAACACAGTCTATTTTAATATGTTACTACATCTACCGGATATCCATCGTCATCCCAGACTTCAACCTCGCAGGCAGGGCCGGGATTATAAAAGTGGCCACGACACCGATTGTGCCGGCAGGAACACCTTCCTTACAAACCAAAGTTTTAATTTTGCTATACTCTTCAAACATTTTCTTCCCTCCACATAATTTGTAATCATCCTTGGAATGTTACTGCCGTTATCTATTTGATAAACCACAATTACTTTTTTAGTGTTTCCGTTTGGTCCGGTTACGGCAATGCGAAATTTTATTCCAGTGCGCTGTAATACCCGTGATTTCAATCGTGGGATACACAGCGCTACCGGGATTGATAGATTCCGGGACTCCATATATATCAGCATTGCCCATAGGTATTGCACCTCCTTCGGTATTGTGGTATACAATGTTCAAGGGGAACAAGAGCCCCTGCACCTTGACAAGTATATATGGCGGTTGCAACAGGTAAGTCCTGCTGTTGCGTAAAATATACTCAGGCACCCGACGCGAAATGCGTAAACGCGACCTGCGTGAAATAAACAACAAAGCAAGCGGCTGCCCGTCAGGGTTACCGTATACGGGGTGCTTGGAACACCCTCAAAGAATAAGGCTCTCATAGGAGCAAACTTCTTTGGAATCCCGCGATTTCAATCGTGGGAGTTTCAATCCATAAGGTGATTGAGAAACATCAAATGGATTTGCTCCGCTCGCCGACGCCGGCAGCCGCCTGCGAGATTATCTCTCGTTCTCCTTCGGGAAGGAAGGGCCGAGCCGCTTCGGGCCGGCAAGAGCCGCCGCTTCGCGGCTGTGTCCTCCGGACGTCGGATATTTTCCGCGCTTCATGATATTTCGCCGCGCGGACGGAGACAACAGGATTTGCTCCGCCGGCGGCAGCCTTTCGCGCGGAAAGATTTATTTTTCCGATTTTGCCGGGGGGAACGATGCGCGCGGCTCTCAGCTGGACTCTGTTTCGCCGCGGAGCCTTTTTATGTCGGCGCCGCGTTTTACCGCTATTATTTCAGCGAGAACCGAAACGGCGATTTCGTTCGGTGTTTCGGCCTTTATCGGAAGACCTACCGGCTGATATACGCGATCCAAGTGCGCGGCGCTTACGCCCTCCGCGAGCAGCTTAGCGCGCACCTTCGCTATTTTGCCGCGCGAGCCGATCATGCCGTAGTAGGCGCCCGGCATGTTTTCCGTCACTCGCACGGCTTCCGTGTCAAGCGCGTGTCCGCGCGTCACTATGACGACATAGCTGCGGCTGTGCAGACGTATGTTGTTTTCGTAAATTTTGTCTATGGGGCAGACGACGCATCTCGCGCGCGGGAAGCGTTCCGTGTTCGCGAACTCCGCGCGGTCGTCCCAGACTGTCACGCGAAAGCCGGCGAAAGCGCCGAGCTCCGCTACGGCAAGCCCCACGTGTCCCGCGCCGAATATCACCAGTTCGTCCTCAAGGCCTATCGCTTCTATGAATATGTCGGCCTCGCCGCCGCAGGCCATCCCTTCGCGCTCGGTCAGACTTTTGTGCCAGAGGCAGGAGTTCTCGCCGTTTCGCAAAAGTTCGAGCGCTCGCTCAGTCGCCTGGTGTTCAAGCAGACCGCCGCCTATCGTGCCGGCCGTCGAGCCGTCCGCCCGCACCCACATGGAGGCGCCGTGGCTTCGCGGGGTCGAGCCTGTTTCGCGCACTACCGTGCAGAGGGCGCCCGTTGTTCCGTTTTCGATTTCTTCGCTGATTTTGCGCAAAAGTTCCGTGTCCATTTTAATTCTCCTTTTTAACTTCCGGCCGCGAAGGCGCAGGCCGGGTAGCGGCATTCGGGGCAGTGCTCGCAGAGACCGCCCACTCCCCACCGGCGCACGAGGTCGCCAGGTTCGATTCCCGCGAAGATGAAGGGCAGCAGTTTGTCAAGCGCCGTCCTGTCGTCGAAGGCCACACAGGCGGGCGCGCCTATTATCGCTATGTCGCGGCCGTCCTCGGACGATTTCGCCCAGCCGAGCATGAGCATCGCGCCCGGCAGCGCCGGCGTACCCTGAAAAGCCACACGGCGGCAGCGGGAGCGTATGGCGCCGGGGGTTTTGTCGTCAGCGTCAACGCTCATCCCCCCCGTACATATCACCACGTCGGCTCCTTCATCGATGAATTTGCCGATTGCGCCGCTTATCTCTTCCTGCGAGTCGCGGCAGAAGGTCTGACCCGTGAGGCTGCCTCCGCCCAAGCGCGCGAGTTTTTCGAGCAGTTTCGGGCGGAACGCGTCCTCCACGCGCCTGTCCGCGATTTCGCGCCCTGTCGTTACGAGACCCACTTTGAGCGGGCGGAAAGGCAGCACGGAAAAGGGCCTGCTTCCGCGCACGACCGCTATGGCGCGTTCCACGCGGTAGTCCTCTATCACCAGCGGGCGGATGCGCAAAGCCGCGACTGTCTGTCCTTCGCGCACGGGACGGTTAGGGGCGAGGGCGGCGAGCACCCAGTCGGGATCCTGGTTGACGCGGTTGACTGTTTCGGCAAGGTAGCTGAGCATTCCCGATGTTTCGGCGACGAGATTACATCGCCCCTCTTCGGGCGGTGTCAGCCGGAGGTTGGCCCCGAGCAGCGCTTCACCGAGCTGCAAAGCCGCGTTGTCCTCGTGCACGTCGCCGGGCGACAGCTCTATCACGGAGAGATGTTCGCGCCCCATGTCGCGAAGCGTTTCCAAGTCGGCCTCGGTGATTATCTGCCCCTTTTTGAAGCGCGCGGATTTTTTGTGCCTAGCAGCGTCGATTTGCGTGAGGTCGTGTGCGAGCGGAAGCCCGACGGCATTTTCAATCGGAATTTGCGTTATCTTCATTATTTTTTCCCTTTTCTTTGACGGCTTTCGTCGCTGCGCATTCGCCGCATCTGCCGTAGACCACAAACTGCTTGCCCTCGACCTCCACGCTGTCCGGGACGTCAACGCGCGGCATTGTCTGATCCGTGAGGCAGAACATTTTTCCGCAGTCAAGGCAGAGAAAGTGCGGGTGATTGCCCGGGCAGCCGTCCGTTTCGCCGTCGTGCGCGCAGAAGCGCCAAATGCCGTCGACTCCTTGAACCTGGTGGACGACGCCGGCTTCCTTGAGCGCGTCGAGCGTCCTGTAAAGCGTTACCCTGTCGAGAGATTCGCCGAGCATAGGCAGTATCTCCCCGTGCGAAAGAGGCGTTCCCCGCGACAGCAGCAGCTCGAGAATTATTTTTCTCTGCCGCGTGTTCTTCAATCCGGCGTTTTTCAGGATTTTTGCCGTATCCAAAGCGCTACCTCCGATTTTCAAGAAGTTACCGTTTATTATATCTGTTTAAGGACGAGTTGCAACTAAATTGCATAAAATATTTTCCGATCCGCGCCGCTTTCGCCAAGCGCATGACGCAGGGCTGATTTAACGAACCGCGCGCAAGTCCGGAATATCGGCGCTCAACATGAATTCGTGTTGACATTTGCGAAAACTGCTTTTATTATGTAGCAGGTTTGCCGTGAAAGCCAGCGCTTTCATTCCGGCAAGAGGGGGACACGCCGATGCGAGAGAATAGTTTCATAACCGACGTTATAAACGTAGCCGTCGTTATTATAAGCAGCGGGTTCCCCGAAGTGACCGGCGCTTAGCGGCTGTGTTAATTTCGGACCGGAACCCGCGAGAGGTTCCGGTCTTTTTATTATTTGAGGATCGGGAAGAGAGGGCGTTTTCAGAGTGAAGAGTACTTTCAGCATCATTTCCGAGGATAATCCCGGGGTGCTTATGCGCATCGCGAACCTCATAAGCCGCCGAGGCTACAACATCGAGAGTTTGAGCGTCGGCCGCACCGATGTGCCGGGGCTCTCGCGCTTCACTGTGGTTATCGAGGGCGAGGAGCGCGTTTACGAGCAAATCCGCAAACAGCTCATGAAGCTCATCGAGGTGGTCGAGGTTCGCAATCTCACGAAGGAAGGCCCCTTCGTCGAGCGCTGGCTCTTTCTGGTGAAAGTTCTCTCCCCCGTAGATCGCAGACCGCATATTCTGCAGACCGCCGAGATCTTCCGCTGCCGCGTCGTGGATTTGGGCTCGGACGCGATTACCCTTGAGGTGACGGGCGACCGCGGGAAGGTCGATGCCTGTCTTGAGGCGCTCAAGCCTTACGGGATACTCGAAACGGCGGGCTCGGGACAAGTGGCGCTTTCGCGCACGGGTTTCGGCAGATAGCAGCTTATCAGGGCTTTTACAGCCTCGCGACAGAAATAAAAAATATATTTTAAGGAGTGTTTGACAATGGCAAAAGTTTATTACGACCGCGACGCAGACCTCGAGTTTCTTAACGGCAAGCTGGTAGCCGTCCTGGGCTACGGCAGCCAGGGGCACGCGCACGCACAGAACCTCCGCGACAGCGGAGTCAGCGTTATCATCGGACTGCACGCGACGAGCAAGTCCAAAGCGAAGGCTGAGGCCGACGGCTTTGAGGTTTATACGGTCGAGGAAGCGGCCAGGAAAGCCGACCTTATCATGTTCCTGATGCCCGACCACATTCAGGCGGAGATCTTCAAGAGCAAGATCCAGCCGAACATGAAGCCCGACGCGAAACTTCTCTTCGCCCACGGCTTCGCGATTCATTTCGGCCAGATAGTGCCGCCGGCGTCGCACGACGTGCTCATGGTGGCGCCCAAGGGCCCCGGACATACCGTCCGCTCGATGTACAAAGATGGCAAAGGAGTTCCCTGCCTTATCGCGATCAATCAGGACGCAAGCGGCAAGGCCAAGGAATACGCCCTCGCCTATGCCTCGGCGATCGGCGGCGGCCGCGCCGGCATCATCGAAACGACATTCCGCGAGGAGACCGAGACAGACCTCTTCGGCGAGCAGGCGGTGCTCTGCGGCGGCCTGACCGAGCTTATGCAGCAGGGGTACAGGACGCTTGTCGAGGCCGGCTATCAGCCCGAGATGGCCTACTTTGAGTGCATCAACGAGATGAAGCTCATAGTCGACATGATTTTCGAGGGCGGCATCAGCTGGATGCGCTACTCCATCAGCGACACGGCGAAGTTCGGTGACATGACGGCAGGGCCGCGCGTCATCGGAGAAGAGTCGCGCAAAGCCATGAAACAGCTTCTCGCCGAGATACAGGACGGCACCTTCGCCCGCGAGTGGATCCTAGAGAACCAGACAGGGCGCCCGCGCATGAGAGTGTGGGCCAAGGCGGTGCAGGAGGCTCCGAACGAGGCCGTCGGCAAAGAGCTGCGCAAGATGATGCCGTGGATGGAGCAGAAAGAAATTCCGAAATTCTAAGCGTGTGAAAGCCGCGCGGGCGGAAGCTCCGCGCGGCTTTCGCGCGAATACGCCGTGTAAAAAAGACCATAGAGTAAAAAGGAGAGCTGTCAATGGCGAAAATGAACGGTGCTCAGATGATGGTCAAGGCGCTTGAGGACGAGGGCGTAAGCACACTCTTCGGCATCCCCGGCGGAACTGTCATTCATCTTTACGACGCTCTTTACGATTCCAAATTAAACCACATTCTGATGCGCCACGAGCAGGCTGCCGCGCACGCCGCCGACGGCTACGCGCGGGCGTCCGGAAGGCCCGGCGTCTGCATCGCCACCTCGGGCCCCGGCGCCACGAATCTTCTTACCGGAATAGCGACGGCGAATCTCGACTCGTCGCCGCTTGTCGCGATAACGGGCCAGGTCGCGCAGTCCTCAATCGGCACAGACGCCTTTCAGGAAGCCGACATGATGGGGGCGAGCCTGCCCATCGTGAAACACAGCTTCCAGCTTCACTCGCCCGACGCGATACAATCGACCGTACACAAGGCTTTCTACATCGCCTCGACGGGACGCCCCGGCCCCGTGCTTATAGACTTCCCCGCGGACGTCCAGAAAGGCGAGGGAGAGTACAGCTTCTCAAAAGAGCTTGGCTTCATGGGCTATCACCCCGAGAACAACGGCAACATCTCAAGCCTTGACGAGGCCGTGTCGCTCATAGAGCGCGCAAAGCGCCCCGTGATATTCGCGGGCGGCGGCGTGGTCTGTTCCGGAGCCTCTGGCCTTCTGGCAAAGTTCGCGCTGAAATACCAGATTCCCGTCGCGACGACTCTTCTCGGCAAGGGAGCCTTTCCCGAGTCGCACCCGAGCGGGCTTGCCCTCGGAATGGCGGGTATGCACGGGCACCCCGTCGCGAACCGCGCGCTGATGGCGGCGGACGTTATAATCGCGGTCGGCTCGCGCTTCAGCGACCGCACGACAGGCAACCGCCAGAGATTCGCCGCCGACGCCAAAATAATACATGTGGACCTTGACCCGGCGGAGATAGACAAGACGATAGATACCGACGTGTGGCTTGTGGGCGATGCAGGAAGCGTGCTTCGGGCCATGGCGGAGGCAATGGGGAAAAAAATCGCGGACCACGGCGAGTGGATACGGGCGCTTTCCGAAATACGCGCAAAAGAGACCGTGCCGCGCATAGCGATCGACGGCGAAATAGCCCCGTGGCAGGCGCTTGAAATTCTCTGCGAGCTGACGCGGCACGAAGCCGTGATAACGACCGAGGTCGGACAGAACCAGATGTGGGCCGCGCAGCACTGCAAAGTCGAGGCGCCCCGGCGCTTCCTGAGCTCCGGCGGCCTGGGCACAATGGGCTTCGGTTTCCCCGCGGCGATAGGCGCGGCCTACGCCTGCCCGGGGCAGACAGTCTGCTGCGTCGCGGGAGACGGCAGCCTTATGATGAACATACAGGAGCTTGACACCTGCGCGCGCTACAATATCCCGGTAAAAATAATCATGCTCAACAACGCCTGCTTAGGCAACGTCCGCCAGTGGCAGTATCTTTTCTACAACTGCCGCTACTCGGACACGATTTACAGCCGCAACCCTGACTTCGTCGCGCTCGCGGAAAGCATGGGCGTGCCGGCGCACTCCGTCTCGTCGCCCGACGCGCTGCGCGGCGCGATAGAGAAAACTCTCGCAGAGCCGGGGCCGGCGCTCCTCGACGTAAGGATTCCGCAGGGCGCGATGGTGCTGCCGATGGTCTATCCCGGCGACTCGATTGACAACATGATAAGCAAACCGTAAAAACTAAACAGAGAAGGTGTGGAAATGAACAGCGACCAAGCGAAAAAAGGCTACATGCGCAGCCCGCACCGCTCGCTCCTCAAGGCGGCGGGCTACACGGACTGGGAGATAGAGCGCCCGTGGATAGGCGTAGCGAACTCCTACAACGCGATCATTCCCGGCCACGCGCACCTGCGCGGTATAGCCGAAGCCGTAAAGGCAGGCGTTTACGCCGCGGGCGGACTTCCGATAGAATTTCCGGCAATCGGCGTATGCGACGGCATAGCGATGAACCACGCGGGAATGAAATTCTCTCTCGCGAGCCGCGAGCTTATCATGGACTCGATAGAAGTCATGGCGCGCGCTCACGCTTTCGACGGCCTCGTGCTCATACCGAACTGCGACAAAATCGTTCCCGGAATGGCCATGGCGGCCGCGGAGCTGAACCTCCCCTCGGT
Organism: uncultured Synergistaceae bacterium; assembly: GCA_964450835.1. Classification (GTDB taxonomy): domain Bacteria; phylum Synergistota; class Synergistia; order Synergistales; family Synergistaceae; genus Caccocola. The sequence continues at coordinate 10,198 of CAYVEQ010000014.1, read as the reverse complement.
CGTCGTGTCGGGCGGGCCGATGATGGCGGGACAGCACAAAGGCAAAGTGCTTGACCTCAACAGCGTCTTTGAGGGCGTTGGCATGAGAGGCGCCGGAAAAATCGATGACGAGGGCCTTCGGGAAATAGAGGACAACGCCTGCCCCGGCTGCGGCTCCTGCTCCGGCATGTTCACGGCCAACACGATGAACTGCATGATGGAGGCGCTGGGCCTCGCCCTTCCAGGCAACGGCACCGTTCCAGCCGTGCACGCAGGGCGCATCCGCCTCGCCAAGGACGCAGGGCGCGCCGTGATGGAGATGGTCGAAAAGAACATCCGCCCGCGCGACATACTGACGGACGCGGCTTTCCGCAACGCGGTCGCGGTGGACCTGGCTCTCGGCGGCTCAACAAACACGTCGCTCCACCTTCCGGCAATCGCGTGGGCTGCGGGCCTTGAAATGTCGCTCGATCTCTTCAACGAGATAGGAGCAAAGGTGCCGCACCTCTGCTCCATGAGCCCCGGCGGCGCGCACCACGTCGAGGACCTGTGGAGAGCCGGCGGCGTCCAGGCCCTGATGAAAGAGCTGCTCGACGCGGGCCTCATCCGCGGCGAAACGATAACCGTGACGGGTCGCACCGTTGCGGAGAACGTCGGGCACGCTGAAGTGACAGACGCCGATGTAATCCGTCCGCTTGACGCGCCCTACCACAAAGAGGGCGGCCTTGCTTTCATCAAAGGCACACTCGCCCCGCTCGGCGCGATAGTCAAACAGGCGGCTGTCGCCCCCGAGATGCTCGTGCACAAAGGACCGGCGCGCGTCTTTGACGGCGAAGAGGCGGCGAGTGCCGCTATCATGAACAACGAAATCAAAGACGGCGACGTCGTCGTCATCCGCTACGAAGGACCCAAAGGCGGCCCGGGAATGCGCGAGATGCTGGGCCCCACCTCCGCCATAATGGGACAGGGCAAGGGCGGCACCGTCGCTCTCATCACCGACGGCCGCTTTTCCGGAGCGACGCGCGGCGCCGCGATAGGCCACGTGTCACCCGAAGCCGCGATAGGCGGCCCGATAGGGCTCGTCGAAGAGGGAGACATAATCTCAATCAACATACCCGAAAAGCGCCTCGACCTGCTCGTGCCGGAAGATGTACTCGCGGAACGCCGCGCGAAATTCACGCCGCACCTTCAGCCGACGGACAGCCCCTTCCTCAGCCGCTACCGCGCCTTCGCCACCTCCGGCGTGGAGGGCGGGGTGCTCAGGGAGCGGCAATAAAAGCATAAAAAACAAATCCCAGAAAAATCCCCGGGGCGGCGCCCCGGGGATTTTTGTAACGTGCGATGTTTTACGAAAGGGCGCGGGGCCGGCGGAAACGGAGAACATTCGCGCGGCTTTGCGAAAAGGCGAAAAATGCGCAGCGGCGCATAGCAAGCGCCCGTTTCACCTAAGAGCGGCAAACGCGCGTAAGAGGCGGGTTGCCGCGCGGGTTTCGCAAAAGTGATAAGGTACTCGGTTTTACAAAAGAGCCGCAAAAGCCCGTGACTCTGCGCGGGCTTATCAGGCGCCCGAAGGCGTGAACTTTTCGCGCCTTCGCCCGCGCGCCGCGTTCGTCACATGGTTTTCAATATATCCTCGTAAATCCCGTCCGCGAGCGGAAGAGCGCGCGCAAGGAGCGCCTCGCCCTTTTTACGGTATTCGGCGGCAAAAGCCGCGTCGTTAATGCCCGAGATGTTTATCAGCACGTTGAGCCACGCTCCCTGTATCGCCGCTTTCAGAGCGAGAGCCGAACAGCCGAGGTCGCTCGCCGCGCTCGCGTTGAGGCGGCCGACGAGAGAGCGGGTCAGTTCGAGCGCTTCGCAGGCAAGCTCCATCATTTCGAAGGGCGTCTTCGTGCAGCCTTTGAGCGCCTCCTGCATCGCGGCTTTGCGCGCGGCCTTTTCGCCGTCCGTTTCTTTCGGCATCGCGAAGACCGCGCCGACGGCGTTGAATGCCTCCGTATCGCGGTCCATTACGTCGGTGAAGCGCGACGCGAGGTCAAGAGCCTTTTTTTGTCCTTCGAGCGCAAGCTCCTGCGCCTCCGCGTACTTTTTCTTCCCGACGGTGAGAGCGCAGACCATGGCGGTAAGCGCCGCGCCCAGCGCGCCGGACAGTGCCGCGGCGGAGCCGCCGCCAGGAGCGGGAGCGTCCGACGCCATCAGCTTCGTAAATTCGGCCACTTTCATTTCAGCCAGTTTCATGTTCTTCGCCTCTCAGTCGTTTTTCATGTCGATGACGTGATATTCCATCACCTGGTTGCGGCAGTCGAAGTTTTCCAGCTTTAGGTAATACTCGGCGCAGTCGATAAGCGCCTTCGCCGGCGTGAGGCCGACCAGCTCGCTGCCGACGATGTATGTGCCGTAGCGTTCAGCCAGGCTGCGCACCATTTCGTAGACGACGGTAAGAGGCGTGACCTCGTAGTTGACCATGTTCATCGAAACCTGCGCGATGCCGCGGTCTTCCAGCATGAAGCCCATCGCCTTGCAGCATTTGAAGCCGCCCGAGGAGCCGCGAATGACCTTCGCTATCTTCTTGGCTATCGAGACATCGGACGTGGCGAGGTTGATGTTGAAGGCGACGAGAGGCATTCTCGCGCCGATCGCCGTGATTCCCGCCGTCGGGTGTATCGCGCGCTCGCCGAAGTCGGGCGCCCATTCGGGCCGGAGGAGCTTCTCCGGCATTCCCTCGAACTGTCCTTTGCGCACGTTTGCGAGGTTGACGCGGTCGGGCGAGGTCGCCGAGTCCTCATAGAGAAAGCTCGGTATGCGAAGCTCCTCCCAGATACGTTTGCCCAGGCGTTTTGACATCTCCACGCACTCCTCGACCGTGACGTTGACCGTCGGAACGAATGGTATGACGTCCGTCGCCCCCATGCGCGAGTGCTCGCCGCGGTGCTTCGTCATGTCTATGACTTCAGCCGCTTTCTTCGTGAGGCGGAAAGCCGCCTCCTCGATTGCCTCGGGCGAGCCGATCAGTGTGAATACGCAGCGGTTGTGGTTCCCGTCCGTCTGCGCGTCAAAGAGCGTGCAGCCGGGGACGCTGTTCGCAGTCTCGACCAAGGCGTTGTAGGCGGCTTCGTCTTTTTCTCTGCTGCAGCTGAAGTTCGGGATACATTCAACAAGTCTTGTCATTTTCTTTTTTTATCCTCCTGTCGGAATATGCCGGCGCGCCGCGCAAGCGTCCGGCTCTTTGTTAGATTGTACCAAATTCCCGCAGGGCGCGCCTTTTTTATTTTTTTAAACGCGGTTTGCGCGGGAGAATAAATAAAGAGCCTCCGCGAGGGAGGCTCTCTTTGATTTTCGCGGACTTAACGCGAACGCTGTTTTTTCGCAGCCGCCGCTTCGGCCGCGGCGCGCTCCGCCTCGTCGAGAGGCCTCCAGCCGCCGCCCAGGGCTTTGAAGAGCCTGACGGCGTTCGCGGAAATCTGTCCGCCGCTTATCACGTACTGCTCCGAGAGAGAGGCGAAGGCGCTTTGCGCGCTTATGACGCTGGTGAAGTCGACAAGGCCGCGCATGTATCTCTCGTTAGCGAGGTCAAGCGCGGCGCGGGACGCGTCAACGCCGCTTTTGAGAGTCTCGTTGCGGGCGTATTCGCGCACGTTGTCGGAGAGCGCGTCGCGCACTTCGCCCACGGCGGAGAGAACTGTCTGTTCGTAGACGGCGAGCAGCCGCTCTGCGCGCGCGCCCTGAACTTTGATGTTCTTCGTTATCGCGCCGGCGTGGAATATCGGCCAGCTTATCTGCGGCAGGAAGCTGTACATCTTGCCCGGCCCGTTAAAGAGCGATCCCTCGTGCGCCTGGGTGCCAATCGCGCCTGTCAGGTAGAACTTGGGCCAGAGGTCGGCCCGCGCCGCTTTCTTGCGCGCGAGCTGAGCCACGAGAGCTCTTTCGGCGCTGCGGATGTCGGGGCGCTGGCGTATCGCGTTCGCCGGTATTCCCACGAGCGACAGGGATTCCACGCGCGGCACAGGCCTGTGCTCCTCAAGCTCCTCTTCGAGCGAACCGGGGATTTCGCCGGTGAGTATCGCGAGCGCGTTTTTCGTCTGCTCGATGGAGGCGAGGATTGAAGGTATCACGGCGCGCGTCTGTTCGAGCGTGTATTGCGCCTGCTTCAGAGAGAGAGAGTCGGCGAGCCCCGCATCTACGCGCGACTGCTGTATTCTGACAGATTCCGTCTGGATGTCTACGTTGAAGTTCGCTATGTCAAGCTGTTCCTGAAGCGCGCGCAGAGAAATGTAGTCGATGGCGACTTCCGCCGCGAGCGAACTCCATGCCGCGTAGAGCGCGGCGTACCGCTCCTCAAGAGTCGCGGCCTGCGCGCTCTTTTCCGCGCGTCTGCCGCCGAAGATGTCTATCTCCCACGTCGCGTCAAGCCCTATGCTCACGTACTGCGTCGCGCTGCCGCGGCCGCCCGCTTCGGGCGAGGTGCGGACGTCGTTCCACGCGCCGCTCGCGTCAAGCCACGGCAAAAGCGCGGCTTGGCTTATGCCGAGCTGGTACCTAGCCTCTTTCACGTCGGCGCGGGCCGCCTCAAGGTCGCGGTTTTTCGTGAGCGCCTGCGCGATGAGCTCTGTCATAGCCGGGTCGCCGAACAAATCCCACCAGCTCGCGAGTTTCTCCGGCGTCAGCGCTTCCGACGGGTCGCCCGAAACGTCGGCGATCGGGTAGACCGTGGCAAGCTCCGTCCACGCGCCCTTTTTGATCAGCTCGTCAAGTCCGTCCGTGACGGCGGGCTTTTCCGAGGTGAAAGCGGCCGTCGCGCCCGCAAAAAGAATGAGAGCGGCCGCCGCGAGTATCGTAAGTTTTTTCATTATCGCGCGCCTCCTGACTTGACCGCGTTTCCGGCCTTTTTGCCGATACGCGATTTTACCTTTTCACGCAGTCCCTGGAAGAGCACCCAGAGCCCCGGTATGAGGAACACGCCTATGCAGGTGGCCGCCATCATTCCGAAGAAGAGAGTGGAACCGACCGCCTTGCGGCTCGCGGCTCCGGCGCCCGAGGCGACAAGCATCGGGGCGGCGCCCAGGACGCAGGTAAAAGCCGTCATAAGAACGGCGCGGAAACGCTCCGAGGACGCGAGCGCGGCCGCCTGAATGAGCGGCAGGCCGTTCGCCTCGCGCTGTTCTTTCGCGAATTCCACTATCAGTATCGCGTTCTTCGATGCCAGGCCTACCAGGAGCAGTATGCCGAGCTGTCCGTAGACGGAGAACGAAATGCCCATTATCCTGAACCCGACAAGCGCGCCGAGCATGGCGGTGGGCAGCGAGAGTATGACGGAGACCGGCGTCGACCAGCTCTCATACTGCGCAACGAGGAAGAGGAACGCGAATATGAGCGCGATGACGAGCACCATTGTAAGCCCGCCTTGCGAGTGCTCTTCCTGGTATGTCATTCCCGACCACTCATATGTGTAGCCCTCCGGAAGCACCTTCCGCCCGATCTCGCGGATTCTGGCTATGCCCTGCCCCGTTGAGTAGCCCTGCTTCATGACTATCGTCAATGACGCGGTCGGGTAGAGGTTGTAGCGTTCGAGCGAGCGCGGCGCAAGCGTTTTCTTCACTGTCATCAGGCTCTGCATCGGTATCTGCCTGCCGGTCGAGCCGCGCACGAATATCTCGCCTATGTGGTCGATGCTGTTCCTGTAGCGCCAGTCGGACTGGATCATGACACGGTTGACCTGCGTGCCCATATTTATGTCGTTGATATACGCGGAGCCGAAATAGGTTTGCAGCGTCGAGAAGATCGTGCTGACGGGAATTCCCAGCAGCTCGGTCTTCTTGCGGTCGATATCAAGGAAGAGGTGAGGCGTGTCGGACGTGTATGTGCTGAAAGCGTAGCTGACTTCAGGCGCCTGGTTCAGCTCAATCAGAAGTCTGTTCATGACTTCCGCGAGACGCACCGGATCGTTGTCTGAAGTGGACTCAAGCCTCATGTCGATGCCGGAGGCCATACCGAGTCCCTGAATCGCCGGAGGCGTTACAACGCTTATCTGCGCCTGCGGGTACTTCGCGACGGCGGCGTTTATTTTCGCGACGATGGATGAGATTTGTTTTTCCGGCGTATTCCGCGAGCCCCAGGTGTCAAGAGGGCATACCACGGACGCGACATTTTCGCCTTTGCCTCCCAGGATGTTGTGGCCGAAGATGTCCATGGCGCTTTCTACGCCCGGGATATCCTTCACGTCATTAATGAAGGACTTGACAACAGCCTCCGTACGCGGCCTTGTCGCGCCCTCGGGAAGCTGGACGCCCGCGAACACCACGCCCTGATCCTCGTCGGGAAGGAAGGTGGTCGGCGAAAGCTTCAGCACAAACCAGCACCCGGATGCGACGGCGAAGAAAAGCAGGAGAGGGAGCAGCCTGTGCCGCGCTATCCAAACGGCTCCGGCGACATATCCGCGCGTCGAGCTGGCGAGCGTTGTGTTGAACCATTTGAGCGGGCCGTGGCTGGCCGGCTCGGTCTCGCGCAGCATATGGGCGCACATCGCCGGCGACATTGTAAGAGCGACGACAAGCGAGAAGCAGACTGCGAAGCCGATTGTGACGGCGAACTGCTTGTATATCTGCCCGGTGATTCCTGTCATAAAGGCCACGGGTACAAATATGGCGAGGAACACGAATGTCGTCGCCATCATAGGCCCTGTGACGTCCTGCATGGCCTGGACGGTCGCGGTCTTCGAGTCGCACTTGTCGCGTTCCATTATGAACTGCACGCGCTCGACGACGACTATCGCGTCGTCGACGACGGTCCCTATGACGAGGACAAGGCCGAAGAGCGAGAGGATATTGATCGTGTAGCCTATGCCCAGCAGCGCGGCGAAAGTGCCGAGCAGCGACACAGGTATCGCAACGACCGGAACCAGAGTGGTGCGCCACTCCTGAAGGAAGAGGTAGCACACGCCGATAACGAGGGCGAGTGTCAGGAAGAGCGTTACGATTATTTCTTTGATTGTCTCGCGCACGTAGGCTGTGGAGTCGTACTTCACGCTGATTTCCATATCCTCGGGAAGTTCGTCGCGCATCTGTTCCATAACCTCACGCACGCCGGCCATGACGTTCAGCGCGTTCGAGCCCGAAGTCTGCGACACGGCGACCATCGCCGCGGGGGCGTTGTTAACGTCGGCGCTGAAGTTGTAGGACTCCGCGCCGAGTTCTATGCGCGACACGTCTTTCAATCTGACAAGGCCGCCGTCGGGCGCCGTGCAGACGATTATGTCTTCGAATTCGCTGACCTGCGAAAGGCGTCCCTTAGCCTGCAGCGAGTAGACCAGCGGGCTGTCCTCGCCGCTCCCGGGCATTGCTCCGATGGAGCCTATGGAAGCCTGCTTGTTCTGGCTTTGGATGGCCGACGCGACGTCTGTTATGGACAGGCCGAGGGATGTTATCCGCACAGGGTCGAGCCAGACGCGGATGCTGTACTTCGCCCCGAACACCTGCACGTTACCCATGCCGGAGACGCGCTGAAGCCTGCTTCTGAGGTTCGCGTAGGCGTAGTTCATAAGCTCGAGCTCGTTGTGAGTCTCTTTGGGCGAAGTCAGCGCGAGGAAGCCCAGCGTGTCGGAGAACGAGGTCTCGACTGTGATGCCTTCGTCCACGACCTCCTGCGGCAGCTGCGGCTGGACCTGCGACACGCGGTTCTGGACGCGGACGAGAGCCATATCGGGATCAGTGCCCGTGGCAAATGTGACGAAAAGCGAATAGTCCCCGTTGTTGCTCGAAGTCGAGTCCATGTAGATCATTCCCTCGACTCCGTTGATTGCCTCCTCCAGAGGCGCAGCAAGAGTATTGGCTATCGTCACGGCGTCGGCGCCGCGGTATGTGGTGTTGACGCGTATCTGCGGAGGCACTACCTCGGGGTACTGCTCGACGGGAAGCGAGAATATTGATATTATGCCTGCGAGCGCGATGACGATGCAGACAACTATCGCGAATCGCGGGCGTTCGATGAAGAATTTAGAAAACATTCTTTATTCTCCCTCTTTCGCTGCCTCGTCGCCGGCTGCCTGCGGCTGTTCTTCTCCGGTCGTCACCCTGACCTTCATGCCCGGCCTCAGACTCTGCAGTCCTGCGACAACGACATTATCGCCCGCTTTTATGTCTCCTGTGACTTCGCGCAGCACTCCGAACTCGCGTCCGAGCGTAATGCTGACCTGGCGGACCACGCTGTCGTTCCCGACGGTATAGACGTAGTCGCCTTTGTCGCTGGCCATGACCGCAATCTGCGGAACGGCGTCGACAACGTCGCTCTTGACGGGTTTAGTGAAGACGCGAACCATTTCGCCTGGGATCAGGCGCCCTTCCTTGTTCTCAAAACGAAGGCTCACCATTATGGTCCCGGTCGTCTGATCTATGGAATTGTTTTCAAAATCGCGTTTTCCCGGGGCGTTGTATTCCTCGCCGTTGCTGAGGATAACGGAAGTGTTGAAAATCGAGCCGTTCTCTCTGAACAGAGCGAGCTGGTCCAGATAGTCCCTGTCGGGCAGAGGATAGGAAACGCGGATCGGATCCATCTGGACGATAGAGGCGAGCTCAGTCACCGAAGGCGTCACGTAATTGCCCAGAGTGTAAAGCGCCTTGCCTATTTTGCCCGTTATCGGAGACGTTATGCGGCAGTAGCCGAGATTTATCTGCGCGAGTTTGAGAGCGGCCTTTGCCTGCGCGACCGCGGCCTTCGTCTGGAGGAAAGCGCCTTCCGCAGCTTCTTTGTCGGTCGCGGAAAGGGCTTCGTCACTTGCCGCCGTCGTTCTTTTGTAATACTTTTCGGCCGTCGCGTAATTTGCCTCGGCCTGCTGGAGCTCGGCCTTGCGCAGCTGAACCGTGGCCTCGTACTCTGTGGGGTCAATCTGGAAGAGGAGCTGCCCGGCCTTGACCATCGAGCCCTCCTTGAAACAGACCTTCGCGATTTCGCCCGAGATCTTCGGCTTTACCGAAACGGTCTGGAGCGGCACGACGCGTCCCACGTACTCGGAGGGGACGGACGAGGCGTCGAATTTCTCGACGGGCCGCACCATGACCGAAGGCTCGTTCGCAGCCGGCTGTTCCTGCACCGCCGCGTCGTCCTCTTTCCACGTTTTATAGCAGAAGAAAAGCGCGCCTATGACGATGACGGCGACGGCGCCCTTCAGCCATAAAGATTTCGGCCTGCTCTTGATTTCCACCTTTTTGTTTTCTCCGTTTCCTTGCATTTTTCAGTGCCACCTGCTCTTTCAAAATGTTTTATATCTTTGTCCCTATCCTCGGCAGGGATTACCGCGCCTGAACGTCTTGCCCTGTTGTATAGAATTCTTTGTCCAAAGCTTCGAACAATATATCGAGGCTTTCGACAAACCCCTCAGGCAGCAGCCCGGAAAGCTCCATCGTGCCGACTCCGCGGGAGATGCCCGTAAGCAGTACCGCCGCGCCGCGCGCGGAAACTGTGTCCTTTATCGCGCCCTCTTTCTGCCGGCGCTCGATGTATTCCTGAAGAAGCTTTATCTCGTCCGTCATCGAAGCCTGCATTATCTCAAAGACACGCCTCCGGACCTCCTCCGGCCATTCATGGCGGCGTATCATGAGCTTGCGGATTTTCTGGTAACGCACGTCGTAGCGGAGACGATCTATCATTTCCTTGAAATAACCGCGCGGGGACACTATGGACTTCGGCGTTTTCCCGTGGATTTTCTCCGTGCTCTCAGCGCAGCACTCCTCGACTATCTTCAGCAATATGTCCTGCTTGTTCCTGAAGTGCCAGTAGAAGGCTCCTTTTGACAGCCCCGCGCGCGTCGAAATTTCCGCGACGGAGGCGTCGGTAAAATTCTTCTCTCCGAAAATCTCAAGCGCCGACTCCATTAAGAGCGCCCTCGTGCGCATCGCTTCTTCCTTCGTCCTCCGCATTTCTTTTTTTCACCCCCTTGCAAGCGGCATAGTGCTAACCGAGAAAAAATTATATATACCTACCGGACCGTATGTCAAGACACACCGGCCCCGCCGGGCAACTGCGGTGAAGATTTTAGCCAGTTTCTCGCTTCTTTTTTCAGGCAAACCTGCGTTAGCCCGCAGCGAGGCAGAGCGGGTACTCGCCGCGGCTGCCGCCGATCTGGAATGGCGCTGCGTTTCGGACCGCCGGCAACGCCGTATACCCCGCTTTGTTTCTGACAGTTCCGATAAAACCGGCGAAATAGCAGCGCGCCTTCTTCGCGCGCGAA
>CAYVEQ010000013.1:24476-44639 GCA_964450835.1 uncultured Synergistaceae bacterium | reverse complement strand
TCGGCAGAAAAAAATAAAAACAAGAGGGAGAGTTTGTTACTCTCCCTCGTAATTTATTGTCACAAACTGTGCCGGATTTGTGGCAGACTTACAGAGCGAAGAGCGGCGCAAGGACGGTGGCAACGACGGACATGAGTTTAATCAGTATGTTGAGACTTGGCCCGGCCGTGTCTTTGAAGGGGTCGCCTACCGTGTCTCCCACTACGGCCGCCGCGTGCGCCGGCGTGCCTTTGCCTCCGAAGTTGCCGCTCTCTATGTATTTCTTGCCGTTGTCCCACGCCCCCCCGGCGTTGGACATGAATATGGCCATCATTACTCCGGTTACTATCGAACCGCCGAGCATCCCGCCAAGCGCCGGCGCCCCGAGTATGAGCCCTACCGCTATCGGAGCAAGTACCGCCATGAGTCCCGGTATTATCATTTCTTTGAGCGCGGCCGCCGTCGATATGTCTACGCAGCGCTCGTATTCGGGTCTGCCTGTCCCTTCCATGATTCCGGGAATTTCTCTGAATTGTCTTCTGACTTCTTCTATCATTCTTTCGGCGGCGCGTCCCACGGCCTGTATGGAGAGCGCGCTGAAGATGAAGGGAAGCAGTCCTCCTATGAACAGCCCTACCATGACGTGGGGGTCTTTGAGGTCTATGCTTGTGAGGTTGGTGGCTTCCGCGTAGGCTACGAAGAGGGCAAGGGCCGTGAGGGCCGCGGACCCTATGGCAAGCCCTTTGCCTACCGCCGCCGTTGTGTTGCCTACGGCGTCAAGGTTGTCTGTTATGTTTCTTACTTCTCCGGGAAGTTCGGCCATTTCGGCTATGCCTCCCGCGTTGTCGGCTATCGGTCCGTAGGCGTCTACCGAGAGGGCCATCCCCGTTATCGCAAGCATCCCTACCGCAGAGCAGGCTATGCCGTAGAGTCCTCCGAATTTGTAGCCCGCTATTGTGGCGGCGCATACCAGAATTACCGGTATCGCAGTGGATTTCATCCCTACTCCGAGGCCGGCCAGTATGTTTGTGGCGGCTCCGGTTTCGGACGCCGCGGCTATTTCTTTGACGCTTCCGTAGTCTCCGGAGGTGTAGTATTCTGTGGCGGCTCCTATGAGCAGGCCGCAGATGACTCCCGAGATTACCGCGTAGAACAGTGTGAGGTCGGAGGCAAAGAGCCAGTCGGTGATGAGGTAGGCCCCTATTATCATGAAGAGTCCCGTCGAACCGAGGCCTATTCTTAACGCTTTGGCGGGGTCTCCTCCTTCTTTGACTCTTACGAAGAATGTGCCGAGTATCGACGCGATTATTCCTATGGCGGCAAGCAGCAGGGGGTATAGGGCTCCCGCCGTGTCTGTCGTTACGGCCCCTATTGCCATGGCAGCTATTATGGAGTTGACGTAGGATTCAAAGAGGTCTGCTCCCATTCCGGCTATGTCTCCTACGTTGTCTCCCACGTTGTCGGCTATGACCGCAGGGTTGCGCGGGTCGTCTTCGGGTATCCCGGCTTCTACTTTGCCGACCAGGTCGGCTCCGACGTCCGCCGCTTTGGTGTATATGCCTCCGCCTACTCTCGCAAAGAGCGCTATCGAGCTGGCCCCGAAGCCGAATGCCGTGATTATGCCGGCGTCGTTGAAGGCATAATACATTACGGCTACGCCTATCAGGCCTACTCCGACTACTGTCATGCCCATTACGCTTCCTCCGGTGAAGGCTATTTTGAGCGCGCCGTTCATGCCGTGAGTGGCGGCGTATGCCGTTTTGCCGTTTGATTTGGTGGCCACTTTCATCCCTATGTAGCCCGTGAGTCCGCTGCATAATGCCCCGCAGACAAAGCATGCCGCGCTCGCCGCCGAAATTTTCCACGCAAGCAGCGCACCCACTATTATCACGAAGGGCACGAGCGCTTTGTATTCTCTGTACAGGAAGGCCATCGCACCTCCCTGTATGATGCCGGAGAGCTCGTTTACTCGCGCGTTTTCCACTTTGAACGCACTTATTTTTCCCGACGCCAGCACCGCGTAGCATAACGCCAGCAACCCTGCCAACCCTGTCATTAACAGCATGTCCATCGCTTCTGTAACCTCCTTGACAACCAATCCTGCGGGCCGGGAAGCTCCGGCGCACAGGAACAGCTTTTGAAATTATTTTTCGTTTTACGGCTTCGCGACACGCGGCGCGGATTTTAGAGCGGGATGTTGCCGTGTTTGCGCGCCGGGCGATCTTTTTTCCTGCCCCAGAACATGCGCAGCGTCTGAATTATTTTTTTTCTCGACTCCGCCGGTTCTATGACGTCTTCAAATTTTCCGAGCTCGGCGGAGCGGTAGGGGTTGAGGAATTCTTCCTCATACATTTTTTTGTACATTTCTCTTGCCGCCGCCGGGTCCGCCGCCTGTTCTATCTCGTTTTTGTAGAGGACCGCGACAGCAGCGTCGGCCCCGACGACCGCGCGTTCGCATGTCGGCCAGGCCATGACAAAGTCTGCGTGCATATCTATGCTGCACATAGCGGGCGTCGCCCCGCCGTATGATTTTCTTATCGGCATAATTATTTTTGGAACGGTGGCCTCGGCCCACGCGAAGAGCATCTTCGCTCCGTGGCGGATTATGCCGTCATGTTCCTGCTGTACGCCGGGAAGATAGCCCGGAACGTCGACTATCGAGAGAAGCGGTATGTTGAAGGCGTCACATGTGCGAATGAAGCGCGCGGCTTTGCATGAGGCGTTAATGTCGAGGCATCCCGCCATGCAGGCAGTCTGGTTCGCGACCACGCCGAGCGGCATGCCGCCCATGCGTATGAATCCGATGATGATGTTGCGCGCGTATGACGGCGAGATTTCAAAGAAAAATCCGTTGTCCGCGATTTTCGCTATGATGCTCTTCATGTCGTATGATTTGCGTTTGCTCTCAGGGATTATGTCGTTCAGCTCTTCTATCCTGCGGCTGACATCGTCGTCGCAGGGAATGACGGGCGGAAGCTGCCGGCAGTTGTCGGGGAAGAAGCCGAGCAAGCATTTTATCTGGTTGATACAGTCATAGTCATCGCGCGCCGTGAGCTGGCAAAGTCCGGACTTTGTGCTGTGCGTGGCCGCGCCGCCGAGCGTCTCGAAGTCCACGACTTCGCCCGTTACCTGCTTTATGACGGCCGGGCCTGTTATGAAGGCTTTACTGCTTTTGTCGACCATTATCACGAAATCCGTAAGGGCCGGGGAATAGCACGCCCCTCCCGCGCAGCTTCCCATTATCGCCGAAATTTGCGGAATGACGCCCGACGACATCACGTTGTTGTAGAAAACCGTTCCGTAGACGGATGCGCCCGGCCCTTCCTGAAGGCGGCCTCCGCCGGAATCGTTGAGACCGATTATCGGCACTCCGGCTTCGAGCGCGAGCTCCTGCATTCTCGCGAGTTTCAAGCCATGCATTTCACCCATTGAACCTCCCAGAACGGTGGCGTCCTGAGAGTAGACAAAGGCTTTTCTGCCGTTGATGAGACCGTGTCCTGTGATGATACCGTCCGCGGGAGCATCGACCTTGTCCATGCCGAAGCGAGTCGCCCTGGGTTTCACAAACATGTTGTATTCCACGAAGCTGCCGGGATCAAACAGCAGATCGACGCGCTCTCTGGCCGTCAGTCTGCCTTTGAGATGCTGTTTGTTGATCCTCTCCTGCCCTCCCTGGAGCATAATGTGCGCTTTTTTATCAAGCATAGTTTGAAGACTTTGATTCATGGCGATCATTCTCCCTGAACACGTAGAACGCGGACATGTCCGTTCGCGCTCCGCGCTGATAATCTAAAAGGGCTTTTCGGTCGGAAAAGCCCTTTGAAAATTTCCCCGCGCCCTGCGGGGACGCGGGGTCAGACGGCTGTTTCTTACATCAGCCCTTTCCACGGGCTCAGGTCGAGTCCGCACTGCTCGAAGCGTTCGCCGAGGAAGTTCAGAGCGTTTTTGTACATGACCTTTTCCATGATTCCAGGTCTTAAGTCAAGCTCTTCCCACTGTTTGAGGACTTCGCTGAGTTTGAAAACGCCCCACTCGGAGCCGAAGATGAACTTGTCCTGGAGACGGCGGTTCATCTCGTAGAGCATGCACTGCGGGAAGTATTTGGGCCACATGCCGGATGTTTCGCGCATGACGTTCGTCTTGTGCATCGCCACATGGTTGACGACTTCGGGCCAAGGCTCGCCGACATGGAGGGCGATTATCTTAAGGCGCGGGAAATCCGCCGCGACTTCGTCTACGTCGAGAGGCTGGCAGTAAGTCATGCTGTAAAGCCCGTCGCCTCCGGGGGCGCCGCTGCCCATTCCGGTGTAGCCGATGTGGAACTGAACGGGGGCGCCAAGCTGCTGACAGAGGTCCCAGAGCGGATAGAAGCGGCGGTCATTCGGGCGGAATTTCTGCGTGCACTGCTGGAACTTGAGCCCGATAAGCTTAAGTTCCACTATGGCGTGCTCCGCCTCGTGAAGAGCCTGCTGGCCCTGCCAAGGATCTACGCTGCCCCACGCGCCGAAGAAAGCGTCTGGGAACTGTTTCCAAAGACCGTGGACAAATGCGTTGCTCGTCGGCGGCTCGCCCATTCCGCTGGTCGCGTCCCACGCTACCGGCTGCATTTTGACGCCGTTGGCAAGCGCGTCATTCGCCATTACTTCCGGCCCTGTCTCGTCGAACTCGGCTTTGAGGTCTTCGAGGGTGGCGTTGCCGGACTTGCCGCGCCATTTCGGCTGCGTGTATTTTCTGGAAGCGAGCATAGCCTTCATTGCCGGCGGATAGCCGCCGCGGACGAAGGGATGCGCGTGTATGTCTATTATCTGAAAACCTCTTTCTTCCGGAGTTTTCGGTGTTCTGTCTCCCTGAGCTATTGCCATTTCATTCTCTCCTTTCAAAATTCCGGCGGTATTTCCACGGTTTATCTGTATTTCGCCACGTCGGGGCTTCTCTTCTCACGGAAGGCGGCGCCTACCTCTTTCGCCTCTTCCGTGTCGAAGTACATGCCAAGCGCCACTCCCGCCATAGTCTGGACTCCCCAGAGAGAGTCGGTGTCGGCGTTGAAGGACATTTTAAGGGCGGCAAGCGACGTCGGGCTGCCGCTCACGATTTCGTCTACCCATTTTTCGGTTTCTTCCATGAGCTTATCCGGCTCGACAACAGCGTTGACGAGCCCCATTTTCAGACACTCCTCGGCTGTGTACTTGCGGCAGAGGTACCAGAATTCGCGGGCTTTTTTCTCGCCTACTATGCGCGCGAGATAGGCGCTGCCGTATCCGGCGTCAAAGGTGCCGACCTTGGGGCCGACCTGTCCGAATTTCGCTTTTGACGAGGCTATCGTCAGGTCGCACACGACCTGGAGCACATGGCCTCCGCCTATCGCGTAGCCGTTTACAGCGGCGACAACAGGTTTCGGGATGTTGCGGATGGTCTGAAGGAGCTGAGCGAAGAGTGTCGCCATCGGCAGTTTTTCAATCGGCTGCGCGTCGGCGTCTACTGCCGCCGGTGTCCCGCCGATGGTAAAGGCGCGGTTTCCCGCCGCGGTCAGTATGACAGCCCCGACCTCTTTGTCCGTCCACGCGCTTTGAAGAGCCGTGATCATTTCGCTCAGAGTGCGGTTTGTGAACATATTCATGCAGTCTGGTCTGTTAATGGTGATCTTCGCGCGGTTGTTGTATTTCTCGTAGAGTATATCCTGAAATTCCATATTGTCTCACCTTCCCTCTAAATAATTGGTTTCAGGACGCTTTAGCTTTTTAACTGTGCGCCGGGATGCAGTGTTCCGGCGCACAGGATGTGCGGAGTTAGTCGCGGGACTAAACTCTGATTATGAACGCTTCGCTTTCTCCGACTCCGCCGCAGATTGTGCAGAGTCCGTAGCCGCCTCCGCGACGCCTGAGTTCGTAGGCCATCGTCATGACGAGGCGTCCGCCTGTGGCTCCGGTCGGGTGGCCTATCGCTATCGCTCCGCCGTTGATGTTGGTTTTGGCGCGGATTGCTTCGATTTTCGCGGGGTCGTTGTCGCCCATGTATATTGTCGATGCAAGGGGCATGACGGCAAACGCCTCGTTTATCTCTATGACGTCCATCTGCTCTACCGTCATCCCGGCTTTGGCAAGCGCTTTCTGCGCCGCGAAGGCCGGTATCGTGGCAATGTATTTCGGATGACCCGATGCCTGGGCATGCGCGACTATCGTCGCAAGCGGCGTTATCCCGCGACGCTTCGCTTCGCTTTCGCTCATGAGTACGAGCGCGCTCGCGCCTGTGTTGAGCCCCGGAGCGTTGCCGGCGGTTACTGTCGGACTCTGGTTGACTGTCTTAAGTTTCGCGAGTCCCTCCAGCGTGGTGTCAGGGCGCGGCGACTGGTCTTCGGAAATGACTATGTCGCCTTTTTTGGTGTGAATCGTGTACGGTTTGATTTCTTCTTTGAATTTGCCCGCCTTGAACGCTTCCTGGTAGTACATCTGGCTGCGGTAGGCCCATTCATCCTGCATTTCTCTGGTTATGCCGAGCTCAAGCGCCACATCGCCGGCCTGTTTCGCTCTCGGCTCGCCGGTATAGGGGCAGGAGACTACCATGATGTCTTTGAGCACTATGTCGCCGAGGCGTTTGCCCCAGCGGAGATCTTCCACGAAGTACGGAACGTTGCTCATGTTTTCGGAGCCTCCGCCTACCGTGATTTTCGCGTCTCCGACTTCTATGGCGCGCTTTGCCATCGCTATGGCGACCATCGACGAGCAGCACGCTCTGTCCACTGTGGCCGAGTTTGCCTCGGGCGGCATTCCGGAAGCAAGGGATATCTGGCGGGCGATTGAACGGTTGGCTGTCGGCATGTTGATGCCTATATATGTCTCCTCTATCTCTGCGGGATCCACCGCCGCGCGCTCCATCGCTTCTTTGACGACAAACGAACCGAGTTTGACTGTGTTTTCGCCTTTCATGACTCCGCCGAATTTATCGAACGGAGTGCGTACCGCCGATGCTATGACTACTTTTTCCATTTGTTTCTTTTCTCCTTTGCGCTTTATTTCGTTTCCGTTGCTGTTATATCGCTTTTTTGTCGCGGAGTTCTTTTATTTTCCCGTCGCTGTATCCGATGGATTTGAGGACGGCATCGGTGTCTGCTCCGAGGTTCGGGAGCGGTCCGTATGCCGGCTCGTGTTCTTCCATTTTTATCGGGCAGCCTACCATGGAGATTTCTCCGATGATCGGGTCGGGGAGCGTGATTATCATTTTGCGTTTTGCTGTGTGTTCGTCATGAGCCACGTCCGAGGAGTCTTGTACCGGACCGCAGGGAAGTCCCTGCGACATGAATATTTCGCAGGCTTCGACTTTTGTTTTGTCGGAGAGCCATTCGTTGATTATCGGACGGATGAGTGTTTCCATGTGGGCGCCGCGGCCCGGACCCGACTGGATGTCGGGGTTTTCGAGGAGTTCGAGGTGGCCTATTGCCGTGAGGAATTTTTTCCACATGGATTCCGTCGGAACGATTATCGCGACGTATCCGTCTTTGCATTTGAAGGGACCCCACGGGGCGATAAGTTTGTCGGGGCCTCTGTTGACTACGTTGCCTGTGAAGGCGTAGACGTTGTGCGAGCGTTCGGCGAGGGCTACCATGCAGTCGTACATGGAGACGTCGATGTATTCGCCTTTGCCTGTGCGCAGTTTGTTGACGTAGCCGAGCATCGCGGCATAAGCCGCGTATACTCCCGTGCCTGAGTCGCCGAGCGCGAATCCGAGCCATGTGGGCGGCCCCTGCGGATCGCTCCCGCATGTGTGCATCAGCCCTGCCATGGCCTGCGCTATGATGTCGTAGGCCAGGCGTTTCGCGTAGGGACCTTCGTATTTCTTTGAGCGCCCGAAGCCGCTTATCGCCACGTATACGAGACCCGGGTTGGCTTCTTTGATTTTGTCATAGGTGAATCCGAGTTTGTCCAGAAGTCCGGGTTTCATGTTTTCCACTACGATGTCCGCCTCTTTGATGAGATCCCAGAGCACCGCGCGGCCGTCGGGAGACTGCATGTCGACCGTTATGCTTTTTTTGCCGCGGTTGAAGCGCGCGAAGTATCCGCTCTGTACCCCTCCGTCTGCGCTTTTGAGCAGCGGCGCCATTTCACGCGCCGTGTCTCCCGTCCCGGGACGCTCAACTTTGAGTACTTCCGCCCCCTGGTCCGCAAGCATCATGGTACAGGTAGGCCCCGCAACCTGCTGCTCGAGACCCAGTACTTTCACTCCCTCAAGTATTCCTGCCATCTGGCTTCCTCCCTTGATGTGTATAGTTAGATGTTTGAAGCTCTGTTTGTCATATCCTGCGCGGCGTTCTCGGCAAGCTCTTCAGCCTTCGCCATGGCAACCTGCTCGAAGGTGAAGTCCACAACTTCATCGAGCGGCGTGCCGGGGCCGAATACCCCGCTGACGCCTTTTTCCATGAGCGCCGGAATATCCTGCTGCGGGATGATGCCGCCTAAGATGAACACGGTCTTGTCCATTCCCTCTTTGGCTTTCACTTTGTCGATGACTTTGGGCATGAGTGTGTTGTGCGCACCCGAGAGAAGGCTCACGCCGACCACGTCGACATGCTCCTTTTCCGCGATTTCGGCTATTTCGTCCGGAGTAGCCTGAAGGCCGGTGTAGATAACTTCGGCGCCGGCTTCTTCGAATGCGCGCGCGACGACTTTCGCTCCGCGGTCATGGCCGTCAAGTCCGGGTTTTGATATCAAAACTTTTACCATAATGACGGTTCCTCCTTTAGTAAATCTTCATCGGCGTGTATTTGCCGTAGACTTCTTTGAGTACGCTGCAAATTTCTCCGAGCGTCGCGTATGCTTCGACAGCTTCAATCATATAATCCCCGAGGTTCTCGTCTTTCTGTGCGGCCTCTTTGACCGCTGCGAGTGCCTTTTCGACGCGGGCGTTGTCGCGCTCGGCCTTCAGCTTGTTGATCTTCTCCGTCTGCCTGATGGCGACGTCTTCGGATACAGTGAACTGCGCCGGCTCGATGGGCTTGCCGTCTTTGAACTCGTTGACGCCGACGACGATGCGCTCTTTGTTGTCGACGCTCTTCTGATACTTGTAGGCGTTATCGGCGAGCATTCTCTGCTGGAAGCCCTCTTCGATGCATTTAAGCGCCCCGCCCTTCTTCTCGATCGTGTCGAGCAGCCCGAGAACTTCTTTTTCTATCGCGTTCGTTAGAGCTTCTACCGCGAACGAACCGCCGAGCGGATCCACAGTCTCTGTCAGACCCGATTCGTAACCGACAATCTGCTGGGTGCGAAGCGAAACTGTAACCGCCTCCTGCGTCGGAAGATTGATGGCTTCGTCGTATGACGAGGCGTGGAATGTCTGTATCCCGCCTGCCGCGGCTGCCATTGTCTGCATTGTGACACGGACTATGTTGTTAATCGGCTGTTCCGCGGTCAAAGCGGAGCCGCTGGTGAAAGCGAATATCTTGAGGCGCTGCGTCTCTTCGTCCGTCACGTGGTAGCGCTCTTTCATTATGCGTGCGTAGAGACGGCGCGCGGCGCGGTATTTGGCGACTTCCTCAAGGAAATCGAGCTGCGCGCCGAGGAAGAAGTAGCTGTTGGCTGTCGCCGCCGCGATGTCCACTCCGCGTTTTACCGCTGCGTCATAGTATTCAATCATATCCGCGAGCGTGAAAGCAAGCTCCATCGCCGCCGTCGCGCCGGCGTCGCGGATATGGTATCCTGAGACCGCTATCGGAGTCCAGTGAGGGAGATGTTTGCCGCAGTATTCCAGCACGTCGACCGAGAGTTTGACTCCGGCCTTCGGCGGGAAGATGTAGGTGCCGCGGCACATATATTCTTTCAGAATATCGTTCTGGAGGAAGAAGCCTATCGAGTTGGGGTCAATCCCGTTTTTCTTAGCGAAGGCGACGTAGAAGGCCAGCATGATGATAGAGTTCGCGTTCGCAGTCGTGCGTATCTGGCGCACTTTCTCAAACGGGATGCCTTTGAAGAGGGCTTCTATATCGGCAAGCGAATCGATGGCGACGCCGACTTTGCCGACTTCGCCTTCCGACATCGGGTCGTCTGAGTCGTAGCCCATCTGAGTGGGCAGGTCAAGAGCAACGGAAAATCCCGTTCCGCCCTGTTCAATGATGTAACGGAAACGCCTGTTTGCCTCCTCTGCGGAAGCAAAACCTGCGTACTGCCCCATCGTCCAGAGACGGCCGTCGCGATACATGTTCTCGCGTATTCCACGCGTAAACGGATAATGTCCGGGCTCGCCGAGCTGCGCTTTCATATCCACACCCTTCAGATCATCCTGGGTGTATACGCGCTTTAACTCGTAGCCTGACAGTGTCGTGTGTTTCCTTTCCTCCGCCATTGTTTTTTCCCCTTTCTGCGCTTTATATGTTCAGGCTTCACTCGTTGATGAAGCTGATTTGCATCTTCTTATCCGTAAAAATCCGTTCGTCCATCGGCTTCAGATTCGGCGATATTCTCGGGACAAAATCCATTTTATCTATAATATCACGCTTGAGGTCGATTCCGGGCGCTTTTTCGATCAGAGTCAGTCCTCCGTCCTCAAGGCGGAAGACCGCGCGTTCCGTTATATACAGGACATCCTGCTTCGTCTCGCCGGCGAAACGTCCCGAAAAGGTGATCTGATTTACTTTTCGAATGAATTTCTTTTTCGCCGCGTCTTTGAAGATGACGAGCTTCCCGTCGCCGGTCTTATATTCCATCGGGCCGGCCATGAAGGAGCCGACAAAACAGATTTTTTTCGTGTTCTGCGTGATGTCTATGAATCCTCCTGGGCCTGTGCAGCGCGTGCCGAACTTGGAGACATTCACGTTGCCTTCGCAGTCTGTCTCGCCCATGCCGAGAACCGAGATGTCAATCAAACCGCCGCCGTCGTAAATATCAAAGCTGTCGGTTATCGGGATAATGGCCTCGGGGTTGACCGACGCTCCCAGTCCGATTCCGTTGACGGGGACGCCGCCGTAAAGGCCGGTCTCTATCGTAAATGTCACCTGGTGGCTTATACCCTCTTCGTTCGCGATATTGGCGACGGCGTCTGGCGTTCCGATGCCCAGATTGACCACGCTTCCGCCTTTTATCTCAAAGGCGGCGCGCCGTCCGCAAATCTTGCGCACGTCGAGCTTCATCGGTTTCACAGTATCAAGATGGACGCGCACGTCTCCTATAAGCTCGGGACGGAAAGACGAGCCGTCGTAGCACTGAAGGTGATTCTCGGGTCTGGCCGGAACCACATAGTCGACTAAGGCACCGGGTATAGCCACATGGCGCGGATCAAGAACGCCTCGCTTGAAAATTTCCTTTACCTGCACAATCACAGTGCCGCCGCAGCTGTGTACGGCGGCCGCCATCGCCGCCTGTTCGCAGTAAAGCGCCTCCTCCTCAAGAGACACGTTGCCGTACTCGTCGGCGTAGCTCCCTCGGATTATGCACATGTCAAGGCGGAAGGGCTTGTAGCGCAGATACTCCGTGCCGTCTATGTTTATAAGCGAAACCACTTCGCGCCCTGAATCTCTTGCGAGTCCGTTGACTTTGCAGCCTTCGACGCGCGGGTCGCAAAATGTGTGAATGCCGGTTTTTGTGATGACGCCGGGTTTGCGTCCGGCAATCGATCTGAGAAGATGCCCGTAAACGCCGAGCGGTATCGCGTAGCAGGCAATTTCGTTGGAACTTACCGCGCGTCCTATCGCGGGTGACATTCCTACATGGGCGGCGTATATGGAGGAGATGATTCCCGGGGCTTTGATGATGCTGAGCCCCCAGCCGTTCTCCGAGAGGTCGCCCGGAGAGACGCCGCAAACGACGTGCAGCCCTTTGGGCGCCGCGTGAGCGGAATATGACTTTGCCATTTCCTGGAGGATTTCGTCCGGGGCGGAAAATGCCCCGAAACCGCCTATGCCTACCACGGTATTATCTCTAATTAGTGATATTGCGGCGGACGAAGAAATAATCTTGCTCAAAACGCACCTCCTCTTCCCGTGATTCCCGCCGTCAGGCTGCGGCGGCGGGAACAAAAAATACTTTTTAAGACGCGGCCTCCCGCCTCGGTGAATTTATTTCGCCGCGTTCGGGGCCTGCTGTACACCGCTGCCGTACTTGGAAACAATCCACTTTGTGATGTACGGAAACACTATGATTGAGAACACGAGCACGACGGCCATCTGGGCCGTAACGCTCTCAACAAAAGGCTGGTACTGAGGAAGGCGCTCGCCGATAACGCGCGGCGCGACAACCGCGAAGCCGCCGAGGCATGTGGCGCCGACTGCGGCATAACCCGGGCGTCTCAGGATAATCTTGTCGGTAGCTATCATGATGGGCAGGAATATGAAGAGATGAATAGCTATGAGGATAATCTCCGCCACTCCGACATTCGCAATGGCTTTCATGTTGATGCTGGCCCCCAGGCAGGCGCCTATGAACATAAGAATAACGGGCGTCGCGGTGGAGAACAACTTGCGTATTTTCTCGTCGGTGTTGGCAAGTATCATGCCGAGCGAGAAAGGAACGAGCGTCGATATGGCGCTCATGTAGTCGAATCCGGTTCCGTCGGCTATGCCGAGAATGACAAGCGGCGTCGCAGGAACCGCGATGAGGTTGAGGATTCCCATCGCAGCTTTGTCGATGTTGTCTCCGTAAGACTGCATGAGTCCGGCATAAACTCCGGGGTTGCAGTTGGCGAGTACTATCGTCACCGCCAGTGCCGAAACACCGCAGAACCCCTCAAGGCCGAAGAATTTAATCGTAAGCCACGAGCCTAAGTAGGCGACGATGAGACGCGCGATGACCAGCACACCGCCGCGCGAGCAGATGGCGCTGAGGTCGCTGTATTTTGCCTGGCTTCCCGCGGTGAAGAGCAGCGCGCCTATAAAGGCCATCGCTCCTGCTCCGCTGAAAGCGCCCGTCGTCGGACCGCCTATTTTCAGCACTCCCGGCACAAAGGTGTTGATTATCGCGGTAATAATCATCGGCACGACCATTATCCCGCCGGGGACTTTATTTACTTTACCCAGAATATCCATGGCATACCTTCCTCTCCGAAGCTCTAAAAGCGCGCTTCGCATCTTATGTCAAAGCGCGGGCGCGCGATCCGTGCTGCGCGCCCACGCGCCGACGTTTGAATTTCTGTCAGTTCTCCTATGCCTGCTGCGCGGCCTTGCGCTCCGCGATTCTGTCGGCCACGACGCAGTTCACAATTTCGTGTCTCTGGTCGCGCTCGAGGCAGCCGTTGCAGTACACGCACTTGATCATTTCATTCTCGCGGCCCTCGACCTGCTTCTTGATCCAGTCGGGATCCGCCATCGCCGGACGGCAGACTCCGATGAGGTCGGCGTCGCCGGCCTGGAATATTTCTTCGCCGTGCTTGAGGTCTTTAACTTTGCCGGAAACGATGACGGGAACATCCGAGCCGATCTCGCGGAGGGCGTTCTTGATTCCTCTTGAGAGATAGACATGGCAGCCGTAGGGCAGATTCGCTGTCGCCATGCAGCGGCTCCCGCTGTAACCGGTGTACCACGGGCCGTCTTCGGTCTTGCCGCCGGCCGATACGCTGATGAAGTCCATGCCGGCGCGGGCGAATATCTGTGCAATTACGGTTGTCTGTTTCAGAGTGTTGCCGCCCATGACGAACTCTTCGCCGGAGATGCGGCAGCCTACACAGTAATCGTCGCCGACTTCCTTACGGATTTCGTCCATTATCTCGGTCACGATGCGGCAGCGGCCCTCGGTGTTGCGTCCGTACTTGTCGGTGCGCTTGTTGAGAAGAGAAATGAAGGACGAAAGAGTGTACCCGTGGGCGACGTGGAGTTCTACTCCGTCGAAGCCGGCCTTCCTGGCTCTGATGGTACCGTCTACGAACTGGCGCTTTATCTCGTCTATCTCTTCATAGGTAAGATCCTCTACGGCCTGCTTCCAACCGGTGCGGACCGACTGTTTAACGTAGTGGATAAGCTGAACGGTCATTTTGCAGCCTTCCGCGTGTACGGCATCGGTCATCTCTTTCAGTCCGGGGATGAACTTGTCGTCGCATATGCGAAGAAGGTGGGGGCTCTTTCTGTCAAGGACGCCGCACGCCTCGACGTCGATAAGTCCGAAGCCGCCCTTCGCGCGGGCGACGTGGCGCTCGATGAGCTGATCTGTCACAAATCCTACTTCGTCAGCCATGCAGGTGACGCAAGGCAGCCAGACAAGGCGGTTCTTAAGTTCAAGGTTCTTAAATTTTACAGGCTTCAATATCTCCATAAAAACTACCTCCGTTTTTTAGAATCGGTGCGGAGAACACCCGGACTCCGCACCGTGGCCGTACAGTCAGGGGCGACTGTTGTTTACTTCTTGTTCTTCGCTTCTTCCGCCATTATCGCGTAGATTTCCTGGCGGAGTTCTTCTTTCTTGACCTTGCCTATGTTCGTATGCGGCAGGTCGTCGCGGATCTCGAGGCGCTCGGGGAGCTTGAACTTCGCGAGCTTGCCGTCGAGGAAGGAGTTTATCTCCTGAAGGGTCAGCGTGAGGCCGGGATCTCTGAGGGAGACGAAGAGGCAGGCTTTCTCGCCGAGAACCGGATCCGGCATCGGGACGAGGGCCGCGTCGTGAACTTTTTCGTTCTTAAGGACGAGGTTCTCGACTTCTTCACAGCTGAACTTCTCGCCGCCGCGGTTGATGGCGTCCTTGATGCGTCCCATGATGACGAAGCCTTTGCCGCTGTGGTGCATGGCGGCGAGGTCGCCGGAACGGTAGAAGCCATCTTCAGTGAAAGCTTTCTTGTTGTGGTCCGGGGCGTTGTAGTAGCCGCGAATCGTGTAGGGGCCGCGGAAGATGATTTCGCCGGGGATTTCAACCTGGCCGCGGAAACGGGCCGTGCCGTCGTGTACGCTTTCGGCGATGACGTGTCCGTCGTCTTTGTCGATGATCTTCCACTCGTCGGCGGGCGATACGGGGAGTCCGATTGTGTTAAAGATGACTTCGGGGTCGTCAAAGAGGCTTGTCTGGGTGATAGTACCCTCGGACATACCGAACTGCGAAACGAGGCGGCAGCCAAGCTCCGGCTGGACGCGGGCCGCCACGACAGGCTCAATCTTCGAACCGCCGTTGATAACGATTTCCCACGAGGAAAGATCATATTTGGCTCTGTCTTCAAAGTTCAGCATATTGATGATCATCGCGGGAACCATCGGGATGTGGGTGATGTGCTCTTTCTCGATGAGCTTGCATATATCTTCCGTCTTCGGCGAGGTCGACATGATGACCTTTCCGCCGAATGTGAAGGCGCCCTGGATACCGGGAGCGGCAAGCACCATGTTGTGGGCGACGGGGGCAACGGCGAGCTGCACTGTGTACATGTTATAGCCAAGTTCGCGGCTCGACTCTTCGGCGACATAACGGTAGGCGTTGTATTCGCGCGGGATGAGCTTCGGGATTCCGGTCGTGCCGCCGGAAAGAAGAATGATGCAGACGTCGTGCGGGTCGGGCAGATAGCTCTTCAGCAACGCGGGATCGTCCTCACCCTCGATGGGAGTAGCGAGCAGCTCGTTGATGTAATGATAGCCCTCCGGGACTTCCTGATTCACGCCGGCCACCATCTTGACCTTTATGCTGGGAAGGCTGGCCGCGACCTCTTCTACCAGTTCGGCGTAATTATACTTTCTGGCGACGCCCGGTATAATGTATCCGACCGCCTCGGCTTTGGCCGCGATCTGGGAAATTTCCGTGTACCTGTGCTGCGGCAGGCACATTACAGGAATTACGCCGATTTTCTGAAGGGCAAGGTAGATGAAAACAAATTCAGGGATGTTGATAAGCTGAACTATGATTCGATCCCCATGCTTCAGCCCCAGTTTCACAAAATGCAGCGCGAGGCGGTCCGAACCCTTTTTCAGCTCGCCGTATGTATAGCGCTGATCTCCCCCGACAAGCGCTTCGCGTTCCCAGAAGCGTTCCGCGATCTGGTCAAAAACCTGCGAGAAGTTCTCGCTCTTCCAGTACCCTTTTTCCTCGTACTTCTTTGCCAAATCTTCCCGATATGGCGTCCAATACTCAAGCATCGTCGTATCATTTCCTTTCTTTAAAGATGTAAGTGTATATTGTTTCGGCTCACGAGAGCCATAAAACACGAAACTTACATATTATGAATAGCTATGCGCCTCCTTTTGTTATATAAATTGCGCGAAAGACCTTGCAATTAACACTAATTAGTGATATTTCTGCAAAAAATACAATGACGGATGAAAAAATGCTTTTGTTATCTGATTTTCTTCAGCAGGCTGACGATCGTTCCTTTTTCCTCTTCCGTCAGTTTTGAGAAAACGTCCGCCAAGTTCGCCATATGAGCTGAAAAAATCTCATCCATCAATGTTTTTCCCTTAGGCGTTATCCGAACCAAATAGGAACGGCCATCGCTTGGATTTTCGCGCCGGCTGACCAGGCCCCTCTGTTCCAGATTCCTTATGACAACGGTAAT
The DNA here is from genome assembly GCA_964450835.1 of uncultured Synergistaceae bacterium. Classification (GTDB taxonomy): domain Bacteria; phylum Synergistota; class Synergistia; order Synergistales; family Synergistaceae; genus Caccocola. The sequence goes on along the minus strand of CAYVEQ010000013.1, from coordinate 28,226 downwards.
ATTGCCGCTGCTAGAAAGAACCTTGTCAATGATGCTCTGTACCGTCTGCTCTCCTCTGTTGTAGAGAAGTTCAGCTACAGTGAACTGGGGAAATGTCAATCCTTTTTCGCGGAACAATTCGCTTGATTTGCGATGAGCGTTTCTATAAGTCCGTCCTATGGCTATTATAAGCTTTCCATTCAGACGATCCCTATTGTTCATTTCAAAGTTCCTTACCGTGCTAATTTCTTGCAGATTGACTTATACCCCGTTGGCTGTAGAATAACACTAACTAGTGAGAATGTCAACAAGATAATTCTGACTAATCGCAATTATTAAAAACAGTTTGAACCGCGCCCGCGAGGCCCGCGGCTCCAAGGGAGAGAAAGAATTTCACGCGTGGTGTGCGAAACGGATTTCTGAATTTTTTTGTATCCGGCAAAATTCCAAACGGCAGCGAAACTGCCCCGACTTACCGAAGGAGGCTTCGCGAAGGTCCGGGCCGGAAGATATGACAAGTATGCAAACAAAGATTTTAGAAAACGCTAACTTGACATGAGGTGTTGTTTGAAATGGCTCAGAAAATAATTTTCTATTACGGCCCGAAGTCAGGCTTCAGACGTCGCCTTCCCAGGCGTCTGCCCCTTACGACAATCAGCGAACTCGCGATATACAGCGACAGGAAGATGCGCGAGCATACATTCAAAATACAGAGCTCTCGCAAAGGCTTCGATAATCAGGAAAAAGAGACTGAGAAGCTGCACGTGCCCTGCCTCGTCGCCTTTTCGGAACAATACGCCTCAATCAGCGAGAGCGCGATAAATTCTTTCCTCAGTTTCATCGGACAGTTTGACATAGATTCCATATATCTGCAGAACCCGCCCACGCACATCGCCTCGCAGTTTAAAAGCCTGCACAGCCGCATAAAAACCATACGGTACAACTACCGCCCGCTTGATTTCGACTGTCTGCGCAGAATCAACCGCGAATACGACGACGTCATAATCGGACAGCGCCAGGTCAAAGACAGGCTGCTTAAGGCGCTTTATCCTCTCGCGTCGGGCGCGCCGGACAAGCCTGTCGTGCTTCTTTTTTACGGCCCGACCGGCGTCGGCAAATCCGAAACCGCGAAATATCTGAGCGACGTAACGGGGCAGACACTGTTCAGAAGACAGTTCTCCATGTTCCACAGCAACGAGTTCTCATCATATCTCTTCGGCGGGCGCCACACGGGGAACTGCCTCGCGAAGGACCTCATGGAGCGCGAGTCGAACGTCATGCTTTTCGACGAGTTCGACAAGCCGAACCCCGTCTTTCACAGCGCTTTCTATCAGATATTCGACGAGGGGATATACGAGGACAGGAACTACCGCGCCGACGTGCGCGGAGCGCTTATCATATGCACGTCTAACTACGCCTCCGCGGCTGAAGCGCGGGGAAAACTAGGCGCGCCGATTTACGCGCGCTTTGATTCCGTTATAGGTTTCAACCCGCTTTCGCGGGAGACGCAGGAGGAAATACTCAAAAAGAGAATCAAAGAAGCGATTGCCGCTCTCTCTGCCCCGGAGAGGTCCCGGATTAACGAACAGGCGGTGGCTGCGGCGCTCGCAAATTCGCTGAACGGCGAAAACGGCGCCCGAGGCATAGAACACGCCGTGCGTGACAAAATTTCGGAAGAGCTGCTTAAATTGGCGCTTTCCGATTAAGAGCTCCGGCAAAGAAAAAGCCGCCGCGCGTCCGCAGGCGGTATAAAATAACTGCTTTGCCCATCAGTTATGCTGCCTCCGATCCTTTATAGACTGCCAGATTATCGGCCACCTTATATTCCGCCGCCGTATTCTCTTTGATTTGCTCCAGCGTGACTTCAGGCGCGATTTCAAGCATGCTCATTTCTCCGTTTTCTATTTTAAAAACAGTAAACTCCGTTACGAGCATGTCGACAACGCCGACCGCAGTCATGAGAAGCGACGACTTCTTGCATCGCCCGCCGGCGACCGGCTTTCCCCGTCCGCAAAATTCATATCGGGTCGCTTGAGATGAGAGTGATCCCGTCTGTTCCCTGTCCGTACAACGCGCCGGGCAGAGTATAGGGAACGCCTCCGCAGATGATAATCGGACGCGCCGCAGCCCTTCCCCCTTTTTGTTGTTTTTATGAGTCCGCGGCGGCCTTCAGCCCGACATTCCGCCGTCAATATATCCCGACAGCGACGCAGCGCCGATGATATTTCATACAGACAAGAGTCCCCCGCCGCGGATCCGAACGTGCCCTGCCTATATAAAGAAAAATATTTATAAGGCAGCCGATATATAAACAGCAACGGCTTCGTAATTACACAGAATATTCGCGTGAGCGAAAAGTCCCGCGCCGCGCCGCACGCTTCGGAAGAAGCGCGGGGCGCCTTTGCCCGCGGCGCCGCGCGGCAATGCTATAATTGTCTCCGGCGCCGCGCCGCAAAACAAACAAACGACCGGAGGGATAATATGATACACATAGCGCTGGCGGTTTACGACCCGTCGGGAAAATACTCGCGCCACGCCGGAGTCGTCATGGCTTCCGTTCTGCGGAACACAGACGCGGAAGTGCGCTTTCATATACTTCACGACGAAACGCTCACGCAAGAGAACGCAAAGAAACTGAGAGAGATTGCGGAAAGCTCACCTTCGGCGACTTCCTCCGCCGCGCACGGCTCCGTAAATTTCGTCAACGTGGCGGGAGAGCTCGATAAAATTGACAGAGACGTCATTGATAAAATAAGTCTGCGTTTTTCCAGGGGAACGCTATTCCGGCTGACGTCACCCGATACGCTGCCGGATATTGACAAAGTTATTTATCTTGACTGCGATACAGTGGCGACGCTTGACGTCGAGGAACTTTGGGCCTGCGATCTGCACGGATGCTCGCTGGCTGCCGTTCCGCTGAAAAACGTGACGAACGAGAAAGATATACCGCTTCCCGATTTCACCGCACCCCGGGATAAACCGGCAGCGGACAAAAGAGAGATCCGCACCGACAGGTATTCAAACAGCAAGTATTTCAACGCCGGCGTGCTCGTCATGAATCTGAGCAAAATGCGCGCTGCTTCATGGAGGGATGGTTCCCTGTTGGAGCGCGCGATGGAATACATCCTGAGCCGCAACAGCGGCCTCCCGGACGAAGAATTCCTCAACGCCGAATATTTCGGCGATGTTTTTTTCCTGGGACGGAAATTCAACTCCGACCCCATGGATGAAAATTATGATGATTTGTTTTCTGTAAAAAGAATCTGGCATTTCGGCGGGCATTCCAAAATATGGGACGCATTCTCCGGCTCCAACGCGGACGAACTGTACTGGCATTATCTCAGCCTGACTCCGTGGAGCGGAGAAGTGATACATTCCATGCTGATGGCCGGCACGAACAACAGATATTTCCACCGCCATTCAAGCGCCTGCATGAGGAGGCTCAGGCGGCAGTTTATTGAAAATATCTCGGACGCAAAGAAGAGACTGTTCAGAAAGTAAAAACGGAGCGGCGCTCAGTGACGCAGGTTCGGCGGCGGCGTGACTGAGCGCATCCGCCCCGCACCGCCAAGGCACAGCCGCGCTCACTGTTGTGTCTTTCAGCCGGACGTGCGGCGGACGGAATGCCGCCCGGCCGTTTTGACGTTGTTCTTGGCCGTTCAGCGGCTATGAGTCTTTTTATGCTCCGATCCCAGATGGCACGGGCGCGCGAAAAACGGCATAATAAGCTGTAAGTCAAGACGGCTTAAAAGAATTTAACGGCGCCGAGAA
>CAYVEQ010000013.1:2864-24376 GCA_964450835.1 uncultured Synergistaceae bacterium | reverse complement strand
ATCAAGCAGCCTGCGCTTTCGCACCGCATGAAAATTCTCCGCGATTTCGAGATCGCTGCCGGACGCAAGGAAGAGAAACGGACTCACGGCTCCTTTTCTCACCCGAGGGCGTTCAAACGGCGGCAGAGAATTTCAGAGGCTCACAGGCTGCCGGCATGTTGCAAATACTCTATTTTGGTGTAAAATGGCAAATTACAATAAACCTATCGGAGGTGTTTGAATTGAGCAAAGAAAGGTATCTTATTTCGTCAGAGTCGGTGACGGAAGGGCACCCGGACAAACTCGCAGATCAAATATCCGACGCTGTTCTGGACGCGATTTTAGAGGTCGACCCGAACGGCCGCGTCGCCTGCGAAACGCTTGTAACAACAGGCCTTATAGTTGTCGCGGGGGAAATCAGCACGACCTGTTATGTGGACATTCCGAAGATCGCGCGCAGGACCGTCAAAGAAATCGGTTACACCCGCGCGAAGTACGGCTTTGACGGCGACACATGCGCCGTCGTCACTTCGATAGACGAGCAGTCGGGCGATATAGCGCTCGGCGTGGACAAGGCGAAAGAAGCAAAAGAGCTTTCCGAGGACGAGATTGACGCTATCGGCGCGGGCGACCAGGGGCTTATGGTCGGATACGCCTGCAACGAAACTGAAGAACTTCTGCCCCTTCCCATATCGCTTGCCCATAAGCTGACGCGCCGCCTTGCCGAGGTGCGCAAGAACAAGACTCTGCCCTATCTCCGCCCGGACGGAAAAAGCCAGGTGACGGTTGAATACGAGAATGGCAAACCGGTTCGCGTAGACACGGTGGTCATCAGCACCCAGCACCACCCCGCGATAGATCAGAAGCAGATTGAGGCCGATATTACGGAGCATGTGATCAAGCCTGTCATCCCGGCCGGACTGATTACGGCAAAGCCGCGCATTCTTGTGAACCCGACGGGCCGTTTTGTACTCGGCGGGCCGCAGGCGGACTGCGGTCTTACGGGACGCAAGATAATAGTAGACACTTACGGCGGCGCCGTGCCGCACGGCGGCGGGGCCTTCTCCGGCAAGGACCCGACAAAGGTTGACCGTTCCGGCGCTTATATGGCGCGCTACGCCGCGAAGAACGTGGTCGCCGCGGGGCTTGCCGACGCCTGCCAGATACAGGTGGCTTACGCTATCGGCGTGGCGTCGCCGGTATCTATAATGGTTGAGACTTTCGGCACCGGCAAGATTAAAGACGAAGAGATCACCGCGCTGCTTCGCGAGAATTTTGATTTCCGTCCCGCAGCTATCATTCGCGACCTTGAGCTTCGCAAGCCGCAGTACAGGCGTCTTGCCTCTTACGGCCATATGGGGCGGATCGACCTTGACCCCATGCCCGCCTGGGAGCGCACTGACAAAGCGGAGACGCTCAGGAACGCGGCCAAACGTTTTGCGTAATCAGTAAAAACATTCAGGGGCGGTCACGCGGCCGCCCTCTTTCGTTTCACGTGCGCCGACCCGGCCTGCCGGAGGAGTTCATTCATATATTTTTCCCCAGCAGCTGTCCCGCATGCGGGCGCCTCGCCGTGCCATTCTGCGAGGAATGTCTTGACGCGGCGGCCTCTTCCCCGCTTCCGCCTTTCTGCTCGGAATGCGGCGGCCCTTTCGGGAAGGAGTGCTGTTACGACAGCGTGCCCTGTTACGCGGCCGCGTCTCACGAAGGCGCCGCGCGTGATTTTATTCTCGCTTTGAAATACCGTAACGTCCGCGCTCTCGGCTTCGCGATGGGCCTTCGCGTCGCGGCGCGCTTCAGCCCTCCCGACGCGGACTGCATAGCGCCGCTCCCGCTCCATAAAGGCAGCCGCAGGGCCTATAACCAGACGGAGCTAATCGCGCGCGGCATCTCTTTTGTCTGGGGGCTGCCGGTGATGGCCGACGCTCTCCGATGGACGTCGCGCCGCGCCCCGCAGACGGGAAGAAAAGCCCGCGAACGCTCCGCCATAACGGCCGATGTCTTTTCCGTTTCGGAGAAATTGCGCGGGAGGCGTGTCGTGCTGGTGGACGACGTTTACACCACCGGCGGAACCGTGCGCGCCGCGCTTTGCGCGATGAGAAAAGCGGGCGCGGTACCCGCGGCGGCGGCGCTTTGGACAAGACGCATAAGCGAAGAGCCCGCGTGGCCCGAAGACGCCGAATCATTGCTTTAATTTCTGATATAATGTACCGGAGTAAACCAGCAAAAGCATTCAAGGAGGAAATTTTATGCTTCGCAGGATAGCATTATTGACAAGCGGCGGAGACTCGCCAGGAATGAACGCTTCCATACGCGCGGTCACGCGCACGGCTTTGTTCCACGAACTTACCGTAATAGGCATAAGACGCGGCTTCGAGGGCCTGCTCGAGGGCGACTTCGTGCCTATGACACGCAGTACGGTCGGCGGCATTCTGATGCACGGGGGCACGATACTGCGCACAGCCAGATGTCCCGCTTTTATGCGTCCGGAAGGAATCAACGCCGGTGTGGCGAAGCTCAGGGAGAACGAGATTGACGCGCTTGTTGTAATCGGCGGGGACGGCTCTTTCCACGGCGCGAAAGAACTTGCCGACAGAGGCGTGCGGGTAGTCGGGGTGCCTGGAACGATAGACAACGACATGGCGGGCACCGACTGCACGATAGGTTTTGACACCGCCTGCAACACGGCGCTTGAATGCATAAGCAAGCTGCGCGACACTGCGTCGAGCCACGACCGTATGTTTATCGTCGAGGTTATGGGGCGCAACGCGGGCTTTCTGGCGATCGAAACCGCCGTCGCATGCGGAGCGGAGTTCGCGCTCATCCCGGAAATCCCCGTTGACATCGAAGCGCTCATAAAAAAAATCCAGCAGGCGAAAGCCCACGGCAAAACACATTCTATAATCGTTCTCGCGGAGGGCGTCATGCCCGCGCACGAGCTCGCCGGCATGCTGAAAGGGCGCTGCGAATATGACCCCAGAATAGTCGTGCTGGGCCATATCCAGCGCGGAGGCACTCCATCCTGTTTTGACGCGGTGCTCGCGTCGCGCCTCGGCTACGCCGCCGTGGAATGTCTGCTGGCGGGAAAAAGCGGCGTTATGGTCGGGCGGGTCAAAGGAGAGATAGTGTCGTCGCCTCTTGAAACGGCGTGGCTGAAACGCAGGCCGATAGACCGCGATATGCTCCGCGTCATGGATACGCTCAGCATTTGACGCGGTGATATAAACTTTTCCGGCGCCTTAAAAAAGGAGAGCACCGCCGTGGACGAAGCAACTCTTGAACGCTTCGCGAAAGAGCTGGCGGCCGTTGTCGCCTGCAACGAATCATGCCGCGGGGCGCCGAAGTTCTGCAGCCCGCGCGAAATAGCAAAAGCGGCGGCGGCTTTCGCCCAACTCGGCAGAGTCGCGATAATATCAGGCTTTTACATACCGGCCGCGAAAGCCCCGGAGACCGACGGCCCCGGAGGCGCGGCGGTGCTCGCGAGAGCTTTTCTGAAAGAAGGGCGCTCGTGCGAAATATGGACTGACGCTCTCTGCCTTGACGTTATGCGCGCCGGCGCCCGCGCGGCGGGCTGCCCGGAGGACATCGCGCGCGAAGCGCCGTCTTCTCTTGACGGCGCGGCTCCGGAGGGAATCATATTCATAGAGCGGCCGGGGCGTGCTGCCGACGGCCGTTATTACAATTTCAGGAAACAGGACATATCGCGCTGGACCGCGCCGCTTGACTCGTTTGCCTATGAGGCCGCTTCGCGCGGAATAGTCACGGCCGGCATAGGCGACGGCGGGAACGAGGCCGGCATGGGAAATTTCCGCAAAGGGCTTTGCGCGCTGCTGCCCGATTATGTTTCCTGCCTGTCCGTAGTGCGCACCGATTTTTCAATAGCCGCCGACATCAGCAACATGGGAGCCTACGCGCTCGCGCTCGCGCTTTCCCTTGTATGGGGACGCATGCGCGGGATAGAGCGCGGCGACGAAACAAAAATTCTCGAAGCAGTCGTATCGGCCGGCGCCGTCGACGGCATCAGCGGCAGGCGCGAAACATCGGTAGACGGCTTCAAGGCCGCTGTTCTTGAGAAAAAAGTGTCGCTGCTGAACGCTCTCCGGCGGCGGTACGCCGGGCTCGGAATATCCGGCAGCTGACATATTTAATAAAAATTTACACCGCCGTCTATTTATTTTTCCGATAAAGTCATGTTAGAATATTTTTCAGAGACCGGGGGTATAAATGGGACAGGAAGAGAGAAAAAGTTCCGGACGGCGGCCTCTTTTATTGCTTGGCGCCGCGGTTGTAGTCATTGTAATATCAGCCGTTATCTGCCTGAGGGCAGGCCTTTTCGGCGGCTCCTTTTCCATCGACAACGCCGTTGTATGCATTGAGCTTGACAGGAACCGGCGCCCGCACAAAGTGCGGCAGAGCGTTCAGTACGGAGTACGGCAGGTGTGCCTGTGGTTTCAATACTCCTCCGCCCCGGAGGGGAATCATCTGGAGATTTCATGGTATTACGAGGACGAAAAAGTGCTTTCCGAATCGCTTAAGCTTATGACCGAAGACGGCATGAGAGCCTTCTACCTGCTTCAGGAAGAAGGAACGCCGCTCCCGGCGGGAAAATACAGAGTGACCATTTCATCAGCCACCAAAGTGCTCAGCAGCCTGGACTTTGAGATTATCAAAAAACAATAGCAATTACATATTAAACGGAGGCTATTAACTTGCCAAGAAAAAAAACCGTGTCGGACGACGAGCCGACAACCGTAAAGCAGCGAAAAAGACGCGCGGCTAAAAGCACAGACGCGGCCGAAGCCGAAACAGCGCTTGAGGAAACGGTCGCGTCGGAGGCCGCGGAGCTTGAAAGCGCCGAAGAGCCGCAGATAAAAAAAAGACGGGGCCGCGCAAAAAAAGAAACGGAAACCGCGTCAGAGGAAACGCCGAAGCCGCGCAGAGGAAGAAGAAAAAAAATCGAGACCTCCGACACCGCTTCCTTCTTTGACGGGATAACTGAAACCGCGGCGAGAGCGGAAGCGCCTGTCGTGGCGGAGAAAAAGCCCGCGCGAAGGGGCAGACCCCCCAAGAACCCGAAGCCGCAGCAGACAAGCATCTTCCCTTCCGCAGAGGAAAGCGAAGTGACGGAACGTGAGGAGCCGAAAGTTTCAGACGCTCCGGCAGCCGGAGAAAAATTCCAGACAGAGACAGAAGCCGGGCTCCCCGCCGAAAAACCGAGCGGCGGCGACAGGACAGAGAGCCGGCAGGAACAGCCCTCCCCCGAAGAAACGCCGCAGCCCGAGATATTCAAAAACGAGCGCGGACAGGTTCGCCATCAGCATCCCAAGCTCGGATTCAGCCAGCTTGCCGGCGAGACTCTCGCGGAGCTGAGAAAAATAGCGAAAGAAACCGGCGTAACCTCTATTACCACAAGAAGAAAAGACGACCTTATAAACGACATTCTGAAAACCCAGGCCGAGGCTCTCGGCTACCGCTTCAACGGCGGGACGCTCGAATGTATGCAGGAGGGTTACGGCTTTCTCCGTCCGTCCGGACTTCTTCCAAGCAACAACGACATATATGTCTCGGCGTCGCAGATAAGGCGTTTCGGCCTTCGCAACGGCGACGTCGTGTGGGGTATAATACGTCCGCCAAAGGAACAGGAGCATTACGAAGCGCTGCTCCGCGTCGAAAACGTGAACTTCACCGACCCGGAAGACGCGCGCAGAAGGCCGCAATTTGAGGCGCTCACGCCGATATTCCCCAACGAGAAACTCCAGCTTGAAACAGACCGCCTTCAGATAGCGACGCGCATCGTGGACATCTTCGCTCCGATAGGCAAAGGCCAGCGCGCGCTGATAGTCTCCCCTCCGAAAGCGGGCAAAACGACGCTCTTGAAAAACATCGCGCACTCCATCACGACAAACCATCCGGAAGTAATTCTCATGGTTCTCCTGATAGACGAGCGTCCCGAGGAAGTTACCGATATGGCGCGCTCCGTCGACGGGGAAATTATCGCTTCCACCTTCGACCGCCCCGCGGAGGAACATCTCCGCGTCGCGGGGCTCGCGCTTGAAAAGGCAAAACGCCTCGTGGAGGTTTCAAAGGACGTCGTGCTTCTGCTTGACTCGATAACAAGGCTCGCTCGCGCGTCAAATCTCGTCGTCCCCCCGTCGGGGCGCACGCTCTCAGGCGGCATGGACCCTGCGGCGCTCTACTTCCCGAAGAAATTCTTCGGAGCGGCGCGCAACATCGAAAACGGCGGAAGCCTGACGATAATAGGGACATCTCTCGTGGAGACCGGAAGCCGCATGGACGACGTGATCTACGAGGAATTCAAAGGCACCGGCAACATGGAGGTTCACCTCTCGCGCAAGATAGCCGAGCAGAGAATATTCCCCGCGCTCGACATCACGAAATCCGGCACACGCAAGGAAGAACTCATGGTGCCCGAGGCCGACCTGCAGCGCATCTGGGCGCTGCGGAGGAAAATCGCCAACATGGACGAAGCCGAGGTTCTTAATCTGATTCTCGACAGATTAAGAAACACTTCCACGAACCGTGATTTTCTTGCTACAATAAAGGTCGGTTAAAATTCCTGCAGGCGCGTGAAACGCGGCGCGGCCGGTACGAGGTGGATAGATGAAGGGAAAGCCCTATACGCATAGAGGCGGACTGCGAAAAAAAATATATCTCATCGTTTTTCTGATGCTGGCGGTGGGCGGAGCTGTTGTCTGCGCCGCTGTAGCCGCCGAGCGCTCCGGCATGTACTGGATAGGGCTCGGAGGGGAAGTCCCTGTCGCAAGCCCGGAGGATAACAAGGGATTCTTCACCGTGGACGTCTCGGATTTTCTGAACACCGCGGGAGGCGGAGAGCCGCAGGAGGATTCCGTTTCTTCGCTTGTTCCGCTCGCCGTAGGGCCTCTTACCAGCGTTCCCACACTGACAGACGACGAGCTGAAGCTCTACAATATACTTTCAAAAAACGACGGCAGAATATCCGACGAGGACAAGACGGAGCTCGACAGAGACATTCATTGGACGGAGGTCGTTCTCGAACAGGGCGACACGCTGAAATCCATATCGGAGAGATTTAACATTTCCGAGGAAGATCTGCGCCAGGCCAACGGTTTGAAAAAAGGACAAAAACCGAATCCGTCCGAAGTCCTCTACGTTCCCGACAGTCACGACGACGTCACGGCGACGCTTCTTTTCGTGCGCGGCATGGAAAAAGAAGAGCTGGCTCTCGCTAAAGAGGGCAAGCCGCTTGAAGTAAGCGAATATATTGTTAAAGAAGGCGACACTCTCTGGGGCATCTCCGGAAAGTTCAACCTTATCATCGACACCCTCATCGGCAGCAACCAAAAGGCGCTTAACGGCAGCATTAACCGTCTGAAACCCGGAATGAAGCTCCGCGTGCCGAACCAGAACGGCGTTTTCGTAAAGGTGGCCCGGAACGACACTCTCGGAAAACTCGCGGACAAATACGGCTCGTCGCAAGACGCCGTGAAAATCGCGAACGCGATGAAGAGCGACACTCTTCACTTGGGCGAGGAGATATTCCTCCCCGGCGGCAAACTTATCCCCGAAACCGAGACTCGCGTCGCCTCAAAAGGCAGAGGCCGTATACGCGGCGCCTCCGCGAAAATATCAGGCGCGTCGTTCCGCTTCCGCTGGCCAGCCATGGGACGCATATCCAGCAATTTCGGCTGGAGAAAGAGCCCCTTCGGCAGACGGCGCGTGTTCCATTCCGGCCTTGACATAGCGGCGCCGAGAGGCACCCCGATAAAAGCCGCGTCAGACGGCACGGTCGTTCATTCCGGCTGGATGGGCGGCTACGGCAAGGCGGTCGTCCTATCGCACTCAAAAGGGCTGACTACGCTCTACGGCCATTGCAGCAAACTGATTGTGCGGCCGGGAACAAGAGTTTCGCGAGGACAGACCATAGCGCTCGTCGGGAGCACCGGACGCTCTACCGGCAATCATGTGCATTTTGAAGTCCGAGTGGGAGGCAAGCTTCAGAACCCGCTGAAGTACCTCAGGTAAATTTTCAGTTATGCCAGAAAGGGCGTTTGCAATCAATGACTAAGTATATTTTCGTCACGGGAGGAGTTGTATCGTCTCTCGGCAAGGGAATTACGGCCGCGTCGTTAGGCGTTCTTCTGAAACGGCGCGGATACAGAGTCAGCATTATCAAAATGGATCCATATATCAACGTTGACGCGGGAGCGATGAGCCCTTTTCAGCACGGAGAAGTATTCGTAACATGCGACGGCGCGGAAACAGACCTTGACCTCGGCCACTACGAGCGTTTTATCGACGAGACGATAAAAGGCGAAAACAGCTGCACCACAGGCAAGGTCTATTCGTCGGTAATACAGCGCGAGCGCGCCGGAGGCTACAACGGAGCCACAGTCCAGGTCATTCCCCATATCACTAACGAAATTCAAGACAGAATCGAACACGTCGGACGCGACAAAGACATCGTCATAGCGGAAATCGGAGGCACGGTCGGCGATATAGAGGGGCTGCCTTTCCTTGAGGCGATCCGCCAGTTCGCGGGCAGAGTCGGACGCGCGAACATACTTTACTGCCATGTCACACTCGTTCCCTATATACAGGCCTCCGGCGAGCTCAAGACAAAGCCGACACAGCACAGCGTGAATGAACTGCGCAGGATAGGCATACAGCCGGACGTCATCGTATGCCGCTCGCAGTACAACATCAGCCGTGAGCTGCGTGAAAAAATCGGCCTTTTCTGCAGCGTTCACGCCGATTCCGTATTCGAGGCGGTTGACTCGGATTCTATTTACAGAATACCGATAGTGCTCCATTCGCAGAAATTCGACCACCTTGTGCTCAAAAAGCTCGGTCTCCCCGCGAGGGGCGCGCCGGACATGAAAGACTGGAAAGAATTTCTCCGCAGATACGACACAAGAAAAGGCAGACTTACCGTCGCTCTCGTCGGCAAATATACCGAAATCAAAGACGCGTATCTGAGCGTTAACGAGGCTCTCTCCCACGCGGGCATAGCGAACGGCGTCAAGCTCGACATATTCCCCGTCGAAGCGGAAGACCTAGAGACAGGAGACGTCTGCGGAATACTCGGCAGAGCGGACGCGATACTCGTGCCGGGCGGCTTCGGGCAGCGCGGCGTGGAAGGTAAAATAGCCGCCGCGAAATACGCGAGGGAAAAGGGCGTCCCTTATCTGGGCCTCTGTCTGGGAATGCAGGTTGCCGTCATAGAATTCGCCCGCAGCGTGCTGGGCTTCGCCGACGCCAACAGCATTGAGATAGACGAGCAAACCTCGCATCCCGTCATACACCTGATGGAAGAACAGAAAAACGTGGCGGATATCGGAGGCACTTCGCGTCTCGGCACATATCCCTGCGAGATAAAGAAAGGCACAAAGGCCGAAAAAATTTACGGCGCGACTCACATAGAGGAACGCCACCGCCACCGTTTTGAATTCAATAACGAATATATAAAGGAATTTGAAGCCGCCGGAATGCGTGTGGCCGGCGTCTGCCCGATAGGGGGACAGGTGGAGATTATGGAAAACGACAATCACCCGTGGATGGTCGGCGTCCAGTTTCACCCCGAATTTCTCTCCCGTCCGGTGCGCCCGCACCCGCTGTTCAGGGATTTTATCGCTGCGGCGCTTGACATTAAAAAGAAGACGGAGGTAAGAAAAGCATGAAGAAAAGCGTAAAGACAATCGCACTTTTACTGGCGGCGCTCACGTTGACCGCCCCGGCCTGCTTCGCGGACGGTTCCGCGCCTGAACCCGCAAACGCGCCCGCGCCCGAGGCCGCTCAGTCGTCCGCGGAAACGGAAACGAAAACCCCCGGGCCCGCTGTGGTATCGACGGGGACAGCCAACACCATAATAAAACCCGAAGCCGCAGCCCCCGCCTTTGAAGTGCTGGAGCGCGCCGAAACCATAATATACGGCAACGTCCGCGAGGGCGGGCTTTTAACAAGGCTCAACGAAGTGGAAACGACAGTCTTCGGGCGCGAGCTCCCCGGCAGTCTGACAGAGCGCCAGACCGCGCTTATCGATTTTCTCGAAAACGGCACGGAGACACAGCCCTCGGTGCTCTTCAAGATTTCCGTAGCAGAGTGGGGAGTAAGTCAGGAGATACACCCGACGTGGCCTCTCACGAGGCGTATCGGCGCGATGGAGGTAATCCTCGAAGGCGTCAACCAGCCGGGGCCGCTCATCTCGCGTCTTGAGCGCATTCTTATGAAACTCCTTCCTGAGGGAATCGCCGCAACGCAGTTTGAGCTTCCGAAAGAGACAATCGTGCGGGGCATTCTGCTCGACACTCTTACCGTGAGAAACGTCAAAGTCGGCGATATTATCATTCTGGGACTGAAGGAGCAGATCCTGGTCGGCGATATGCTCGTCGCGCCGAAGGGCAGCCGCCTCTTCGCCCACATTACAAAAGTAAAACCGCCGCGCAGTTTCGGCCGCTCCTCCGAGATTGAGATGGAAGTAGACGGAGTGGAAGTTCTGGGGCCATATGTCGTTCCCGTCAACATAGGCGACGCGGCGAAAAAAGCTATGGAGACCGACAGCGCGGTGATAGGCGCGGCGGGGGCGAGCTTGGCCGGCGCCGTGCTGCTGGGGCCGGTCGGCCTTGCCGGCGGTTTCCTCATAAGAGGCAACGACAAACAGCTGAAAGAGGGGACTCTCTTCTACGCGCAGATTTCGGAAACGACGCGGGTTTCGGCTTACCAGGTGCCTTCGCAGATCTCGCCGCTGACTCAGCCGGATGAGCTGGCGCCGCAGGGAACGCGCTCCGACCCCAATCTGTAACGGACTTGCCTGACCTGTGCGCGGAATAAGTACGAAAAAAATCACAAAAGGCAAAGCCATCGTCCTGACGGCGCTCCTCGCGGTCGCCGTCGGGTCTTTTTACTTATGGCGCGACCTTCATCTCGGCGCGGCGAAAAACATCCCGCTGCCGGACATAATCGTTGAAGATATAGAGATAGAACGCGTCGTAAACGGTAAAAGATGGAAAATTCTCTCTCCACGCGCGGAACACAAAGACGGGATAATATACGGCACTTCAGTCGATATAACGATAAAAGATCCGAACGGGCGCGACATTCATGTCTACGCCGACAAGGGGACTTTCACTCGTGAGAGCAGCGACATAACTCTCACGAACGGCGACTGCACCATGACCGAAAACGGAAAGGAATACAAGCTGCGCTCCGGCTTCGTTGAATACGACGCGAAGAACGAACGCTGGAATTTCTCCGAAGGCGTAAGGCTGAGCTCGGAGAATATTGTGATAAGCGGCGAGAAGGGCCGCTACGATACAGCCGACGGAGACTGCCATATAACAAACGGAGGCACCGTAACTTGGACAAATTAACACGATACCCGGCGCGGTTCATGAGAGGGCTGGTCGCAGTCTGCACGGCGTGCGCCATGATCTTGGCCGCTCAAAGCCGGGCGGTATCTTACGAACTGGACGACCCCACCTATAACGATCTTTCCTATGACATAGAAAGGCCCGCCATTACAGACAACGCAACGCCTGAAACGCCCGGCGCGGAAGAGCAAAAAAACGCGCCGGACGACGGGAAACCTGAAAACCAGCCGAACGCGGACGGGCAAAACGACGCGCAGGACACAGACGGGCCGGAAAACGCGCCCGACGCCGACGAACCGGAAAAGCCGCAGGACAGGGTCTTTCTTGACGCTGACGAGATAGATTACGACGAGTACACGGGCATGGCCGTGGCGAGGGGAAATGTCCGGCTTCACAGCAAAGATCTGCGAGTGTCCGCGCCCTATGTCGAATATGGCACAAAAACCCATATCGTGGACGCCTACTCGGACTACCGTGAAGAGGTGACTCTCTCCGACGCCACGGAAAGATACACCGGAAAGCATCTGAAATACAATGTGGATACAAGACGCGGCGTTTTTACGCGGGTATCCGGCGCGTCTGGCCCTTCGTTCATGAGCGGCGGCAGGGTGCGCCTCATGCCCTACGAGGAGGCGGCAAAGAGCAACATCATACACGCGGCGGGGCGTGCGAAGAAGAACACTTCCTCTACAGTCGCGGAATGGACCGGCGTGACGTCGACGACATGCGACTTTACAGTTCCGCATTACAAGTTCGTCACGCGGCGCGCCGTCATCTTTCCAGGCAAAAAGACCGTGCTCAAGAGGCCGCGCTTCTACATCGGCAACTCAGTCGTCATTCCGCATCCTTTCGACATAGTAATCACGGAGCGCAAGAAAAAAGGAATCCAGCCGATAGTCGACTATGACACTGACCTCGGAGCCGGCTTTGGAATCAGCGGACCGCTTGACCTCGGACGCTACGGCGAGCTCGACCTCGAGGCCGTCTACTGGTCGCAGGGAGAGTTCGAGACTGCAATAGACTATACGTACAGGCTCACAAACCAGCTGAGTCTCTTCGCCAGCACAAAGCGCCTTTACAACGACACCACCGAAGACACAATCTGGCGCCCGTCGTGGGGATTGCTTTACGAAAACGCCGGCTGGGAGGCGCATCTCTACTGGGCGCAGCGCGAACTTGTTTCAACCGAAGTCGAAACCGACGTCGATGAAGACAGAGACGTCTGGCGCGACCCCGAAGTGATGGTCAACTCGCCGTGGTTCGGAGAGCCGCTGATGGGCGGCAAATTCCGCCTTTCCGCCGCCTGGGGACGTTACGGCGATAACGTCACGCGGAGGGAATGGACGGAACGAATCGCCTATGCCGCCCAATACAGCTGGCAGCCGCAGTGGTCCGTATTCATTTTCAAACCCTTCGTCACATTGAGATACCGCTATTTCGATTACTATGACGTAGACAGAGATCAGGAAGCCGTGGATATACTGGAAGGAGTCAAATACAAAATCGGCGATTTTAACTTCACCAGCTCCTACTACCGCCGCTGGGTCGATAAAGGGAGAAGCCCCATGGCGTGGGACCGCCTTTCAGTGGACGAGCATGTCTTCCAGTCCGTCGCTTTCCCTCTGCCTCTGGGAGCGCCGTGGGAAAAATGGAATTTCTTCGTCGGCGCGAAATATGACTTGAGAAATAAAAAACTCTCTTCGATTCTGTACTCTCTCTCCTACAATCTGCACTGCATGACGTGGGAAATGTGGTACAGGGACAAACGATCCGAGGATGAGCACAGAGTCGGAGTGACGCTTTTTATCAACGCCTATCCCGACAATAAACTCGAAATCGGCTCAAAATCGCACTAGCTCATGACTGGAGGTCAAAACTATGAAGATTGTCGTACTCTGCGGCGGAGTCAGCCCCGAGCGGGAAGTTTCGCTCAATTCCGGCGCGGCGGTCGCTGATGCTCTTTCCCGCTGCGGCTATGACACGCTGCTTTACGATATAAAATCAATCAGGGAATTTACGCGCGAATGGGACGGCCTCGGTGCGGAGGGCGTTTTTATCGCGCTTCACGGGGGCTGGGGGGAAAACGGAAGAATACAGGCTGTGCTTGAATCGCTTGAAATTCCTTACACGGGCTCGGGCCCCGAGGCCTCGATGATAAGCATGGACAAGAACGCCGCCAAGATATTTTTCGCTGGCGCGGGAGTAAAAGTCCCCGACGGTTTTCTGGCTGTGCCGGGCAATATCGGCGAGTCTCTCGCGGCGGAATATCTGAAACGCCGCGGGAAGCTCACAGTCAAGCCGAACTGCGGCGGAAGCACAGTCGGCCTCACTTTTCTTACGGAAATCGGCGATTACCGGAAAGCTCTTGAAACAGTATGGCGGATGAACGACAAGGCACTCGTCGAGGAATATATACCCGGCGAGGAGGCGACGGTCGCTGTATGGGAACGCGAGGAGGGCGCGGCCGAGGCGCTCCCCCCCGTACACATCAAGCCAAAGAGCGGATTCTACGATTACAGGAATAAATATACGCACGGATGCACGGAATATGTCTGCCCTGCCGATTTCTCCGGCGAAATAAACTCGCACATATCGGCCGCCGCTGTCGCCGCTCACAACGCCATCGGCTGCCGCGGCTACAGCCGCGTCGATTTCAGGATAACTCCGGAGGGCGAAGCCTACGCGCTTGAGGCAAACACAGCCCCTGGAATGACCACCACAAGCCTCGTGCCGAAAGCGGCGAGAGCGCGCGGCATAGAGTTCGGGGATTTCCTTTCCTCCGTCATAAAAAGGTCCTTCGCGATAAAGCGCTGACGCAAAACGACCCGGACGACGCGCGAGCAGGCACGCTGACCCCGCGCGAATTTTCACGGGTCTCGTTTCGCGCGGCTTAGCGCGGCTTTTCGAACTTTTCTCAGCGTGCCGCAAAAGCAGCGGCGAAAGATTGCGGATTTCGCGCATCTGTACCGGCGCGCCATGCGCCGCAGGGAACGCTAACTCCCGTGATTCGTTTCCCGTGCCGCTCGCCAGTCTTTCTTTCGGAAAAATTTCTGTCCGAACCCTCGCGCGGTTCAAAAGGCCAAGACGGGCAAGACGGCGCGGATTTCCGCGCGCGGCACGGCATGCGCCTTGAAAACCCGTGACACGGATATAAAACTCCAGCGCGCGGACACGCTCTTTAATTTACCCTCCCTCTTCAATAAAAAACGGCGGAGATTGCTCTCCCGCCGTTTTTTATTTTTTTATTTATGCCTGAGCCGTTACTTTCTTGCCGCGACGGCCTCCGACATCATCTTGTAGCCTTCGTCGAAAGCTCTTTCGTTGAGCTCTTCCGTGCCCTTGGGAACTCTGTCGAGAATGGCTTTTTTGACAGCCTGCGGCTGTACAAGCCCCTTGTCCTCGAGCACCTTCGCGGCGGTGCCGAGCGCGACCATGTTGACGACTATCTCGCGGCCGAGTTTTTCGCGCGCTGTGCGCACGATCGGGAGAAGATATATGTCGGCGTCGAGCTCCGGCGGGTCTGTGACGAAGAAGTCGTCAAGGATGACCGTCGCTCCCTTGGCAGTGTCGTGACTGTATGTGTCGCAGGCTTTCTGCGTCAGTATTATCTGAAGGTCGGGATGAGCGGCCTTCGGGTAGTCTATTTCGCCGCGGTCGTAGACGACTTCCGACTTGGAGGCGCCTCCGCGGGCTTCCGGCCCGTAAGCCTGGCTCTGAACCGAATTGAGTCCTTCGGTAAGAAGAGCGGCCGCCTCACCGAGGATCACCGCGGCTAGGATAACTCCCTGTCCGCCTGAGCCCGCAACGCGAATTTCATAACGATCGCCCATGATCCGTACCCCCTATGCCTTTCCCTGCGCGCGCGCAATGACGTCGTTGTAACGATCGGTGTACTCGCGCGCGTTTTCTATGTTGACGAACTCGCCGACGATTATCTTGTCTTTGAGCTCCTCAGGCGACATCTTGTCGGCCTGGGCTTTAAGAACGGTGTGCTCTTTGAGATACTTGATGTTGTCGGTCGGGCGGCTGCGCTTGTTTTTGCGGCCGAACTGCGTGTGGCAGTAGGTTACGATTTCGACAACCGCGAAGCCCTTCTTCTGGTGCGCGATGGCTTTTTTGAGTATCTGTTCGCACTGCATCGGGTTGGCGACAGTGGCGCGTGCCACATACGTGGCGCCGGCGCCCTCCGCGAGTTTGCATACGTCAAAGACGGGGTCAATCGCGCCGTAGGGAGCGGTGGCGGCGAAAGCGCCTTCCGGCGTCGTCGGGGAGGCCTGGCCTCCGGTCATGCCGTAAATGTTGTTGTTCATGACTACGGCGGTTATGCCCACGTTGCGGCGGCAGGCATGGATAAAGTGGTTGCCGCCGATGGCCGTGCCGTCGCCGTCGCCCATGACGTTGACTATCGTAAGCTCCGGGTTCGCCATTTTAACGCCGGTGGCAAACGCGAGCGAGCGACCGTGCGCCGTGTGGAGAGTGCAGGCGTCTATATATCCCGGCATACGGCTGGAGCAGCCGATACCGGAAGAAATGCATATCTGCTCCTTGGGTATCTGGAGGTCGGCGAGGGCGCGCAGTATAGCGTGCATAATAATTCCGTGGCCGCAGCCTGGGCACCAGATATGGGGCATGAACTTGGAACGCAGAAGTTTCTTAACGTCTTCGCGCGGCATCGTTACGCCACCTCCTTGATGAAGGACATAATTTCCGCGGGCTTGTAGAGCTCGCCGTTGATGAGGCTCCTGCTATGCACTTCGCAGCTGCCTTTGACGGCGCGTTCGACTTCGTGAACAAGCTGTCCGGCGTTGAGTTCCGGAACGATGATGTGTTTTACTCTCTTCGCGATAGCGGCGATTTCTTTGTCGGGGAAGGGCCAGATGGTAATCGGGCGGAAATGTCCGACCTTTATGCCCTCTTCGCGGAGCTCGCGAATGGCGCGGAGTGAGGAGCGTGAGACTGAACCGTAGGAGAGAACGACTATCTCCGCGTCTTCGATGAAATCCTCTCTGTAGGAAACTATCTCGTCGCGGCAGCGGTCAACCTTGCGGATAATGCGGTTCGCCTTGAGGTCGATGTCGGGAGCGTCGTTTGTCGGGAAGCCCCACTCGTTTGTGGTGAGTCCCGTGACGTGCCAGCGGTAGCCGTCTCCGAAAGCCGGCATCGGCGGGATGTCGTCATCGTCCGGGCGGTAGGGGACGAAGTCGTCCGGAGCGACTGTGGGCTTCTTGCGGTTCACTATCTTGTATGTACCCGGCTCCGGTATGGTTATCTTCTCGCGCATATGTCCGACAACTTCGTCGGCCATTACGAGAACGGGCTGGCGGAAACGCTCCGCCATGTTGAAAGCTTCAATCGTGAGTGTGTAGCATTCGGGAACAGAGCTCGGCGCGTAGGCTATCGTCGCGTGGTCGCCGTGGGTTCCCCACCTGGCCTGCATTACGTCGGCCTGCGAAACTTTCGTAGGAAGCCCCGTCGACGGGCCGCCGCGCTGAACGTCCGCGACGACAAGCGGAATTTCCGCGATGTAGCCGTATCCGAGAAGTTCCTGTTTCAGCGATATTCCGGGACCGGAGCTCGCTGTCATGGCTTTCTTCCCAGCGATTGAAGCGCCGAGCGCGGAAGCGATTCCTCCGATTTCATCTTCCATCTGAACGAATTTGCCGTTCAGCTTCGGAAGCTCTTCGGACATGACTTCCATTATTTCTGTCGACGGTGTGATGGGGTAGCCTCCGAAAAATCTGCATCCGGCGGCTATAGCGCCCATCGCTATGGCTTTGTTGCCCTGCCAGAATTCGTTCTGAGCCATTACTGCTCACGCTCCTTAACTGTGATTGCCAGGTCCGGGCAGATATTTTCGCACTGACGGCACCCTATGCAGTCATCTTGACGCAACCCTTCGCACTTAACCCTGTCGTTAAGTTCGAGAACCTTCTTGGGGCATATAGCGATACAGAGGCCGCATCCTTTGCACCACTTCTCGACTACCTCGATGCTGAACTTCTTCGCCAAAAGACCCACCTTCCTTCCACACATCGAATCGTTTTTTGTCTGTCAATCAGAAAATTAATGTGATTGGCATAACTAAACTAATTATGCCAAAACTTCTCTATTTATTCAAGTATTTGCATGAATTCTTTATTTTCTGATAGTTAGATAGAATTAGAAATATTTTTTACAAATTTGTCGGGCCGATGTCGGGCGCGCGCAGATAGACGCCCCTTATCAGCTCCGGGCTTACGGCAAGCTCACGCCGCTCCTCTCCCATCAGGGCGCACGCGCCGCCGGAGGCGCTCCGCCTCGGCAGAAGAGAGCAGCCGCATTCCGCAAATACCGGGTATTGTTCAAGGTCGGGCGAAACTACGGAGACGGAGGGCAAAGAGGCAAGCCGACCCGCGAACTCGTCGGCCCGGATAAAGCACGGCGCTGTTATCTCGCGCAGCGCGCCGCCCTCCGCACGGTAGAGGGCCGCGTAGCAGTGAGAGGCGCGCGCTTTCATAACAGGGGCGAGCAGCGCGCTGTTTTTTCTCAAATCCCAGACCAAAAGCTCAAGCGACGAGAGAGCCGCGACTTTTATCCCAAGCGCGAGGGCGAGCGCGGCTCCGTAAGCTATTCCGATCCTGATGCCGGTGTAATAGCCGGGGCCGGCGCCGAGCGCGATTAAATCTATATCGTTAAAAGAGATGCCCGCCCGCGCCGCGGTCTCTTCGACGACTGACGGCAGAAGCTCCGACTGCCGCCGCGCCAGCTCCCTGTCCGTCTCGGCAAGTATTTCACCGTTCGCCGCTATGCCCACGTTTGTACAACGTCCCGAGCAATTTATGCCAAGCACCGCCATTACCGTTTGTCCTCTGTCTGAAAAAGTTTCTCTTTTATTTCCCGAAGAAGCCCGGCCTCCCGCGAGCCGGTCGCACGAAAAGTAATAACGCGCGAGTTCTCGTCGCCGGGAATTGTCTGAAAAATAACCCGCAGCGCGCGTCCGGGCGGGTCACGCCATTTTTCGGCCCACTCCACCGCCGCAGCGAAACCGTCATCAAGATACTCTTCTATGCCCAGCGCGTCTATTTCCGATTCGCGTTCGAGCCTGTACAAATCCGCGTGCAGAAAGGGAACCTTGGCCGCGTATTCGTTCATGATGACGAACGACGGGCTTTTGACTCTGCTATAACCGAGGGCGGCGCCTATTCCCTGAACGAAACGGGTTTTGCCGGTTCCCAGTCCTCCGTTCAAAAGTATGAGAAGCCCCGGGCGGAGCGCGCCGCCGAGAGCGGCGCCAGCGGCGTATGTGTCGCCGCCGCTTTCGCTCTTTATCGACAGGCTGTCACAGCAGGAGGTAAGGAATTTCATCCGCTATCTCTCTGGCAAGCGTCCCGCGCGGGCCTTTTTTCTTCTCAAGCCTCTCCCCCGCAGCGCCGTGCGCGAGGGCGGCTGCGGTCGCCGCCTCTGTCAGCGGAAGCCCCGCGGCCATAAGCGCCCCGGCGGCTCCGCTCAGCACATCGCCGGAGCCGGCTGTCGCGAGCGACGGCGAGCCTGCGGAAATCATTCGCAGTTCGCCCGAAGACGACGCGATAAGCGTGCGGCGGCCCTTCAAAAGCGCGCAGCCGCACTTGTCTGTCAGCGCCCGCGCCGATTTTTCACGCGAGGCGTTGATTTGGGAGGGCGAAACGCCGAGTATCCTCGCCGCCTCTCCGGCGTGAGGCGTAAGAAGCACGTCGCCGCGGCTTTCAAGCCTCTCGCGCGCCGCCGCGAAGAAATAGAGCATGTCCGCGTCAATCAAGAGCGGCTCGCGCCAGTTCTCCCAGAACCATTCAAAGAGCGCGCCTGCCTCCTCCACGCGCCCCATGCCGGGCCCTATCGCCGCCGCGCGGCACTTCGGCGCCCATTCGGCTATCATTTTTTCCGCCTCCCCGGCAACGACCGCGCCGCAGCGCGAAGGCAGCGGCAGAATCACCGCCTCAGGCAGCGATGCGGAAATTTCCGAGGCCATGAAATCGGGAACGGCAAGGTATACAAGGCCAGCCCCCGCGCGCAGAGCGCCGAGCGCGGCGAGCAGCGGCGCCCCGCGGTAGGCGGCGCTTCCCGCGCATATCAGAAGAGAGCCTCGCGCGTTCTTGTGGATTGCCCCGGGAACGGGAGGCAGTATCTTTTTTATGTCGCTTTCGTCGCAGAGAGAGAGCGCGGGGCGTTCCGGCAGCACATTCGCCGCGGGAACGCCTATA
Source organism: uncultured Synergistaceae bacterium (assembly GCA_964450835.1). GTDB lineage: Bacteria > Synergistota > Synergistia > Synergistales > Synergistaceae > Caccocola. The sequence continues at coordinate 4,812 of CAYVEQ010000013.1, read as the reverse complement.
TCTGCCGTTGTGATCTTTCCGCAGGCTTCAAGAGCCGGCGAAAAGGCCATCCCTTTCTTCGGCGCGAGCAGAGTCACAGTCGCCGCCGCGCGCACGCACGGCTCAAAACATTCCCCGCTTTCCGGGTCTATGCCGGAGGGTATGTCTATCGCCAGTATATTTGACATGCGAGAGGAAAGTTTTATCAGCCGCGCCGCTTCCCCGCGCGGCGCTCCCGTCGTTCCCGTGCCTAAAAGCGCGTCCGCCGCAACCGCCGCCTTTTCGCAGAGAAGGGCAATCTCTCCGTCCGCGAGCGACCGCGAGTCCGCGATTTTAAGCGCCGCGCCTTCAAGCGCTCTGATTATTTTCAGATTCGCCGCGGCGTCTCCTTTGTAACTTTCGTCGGAGGCCGTTTTTATGACGACAACATCATGCCCCCGCAGCATCAGATGACGGGCGGCAGCGAAACCGTCGCCGCCGTTATTGCCGTGCCCCGCCAATATCAGAAAAAGCCCGTCTCCCCGCGCCAGAGACTCCGCCGCGTCTGCCGCTGCGCGACCCGCGTTCTCCATGAGAACGATAGAGGGCATCATATAACGCTCCGCCGCCAGCATATCGGCTGAACGCACGTCCGAAGGCATATAAAATTTCCGCATCTTGTCACCCTTCCAGAACAACCATCGCGACGGCCATTCCGGACTCGTGCGATATGCTCAAAAAAACTTCGCGCACACCCGCTTTTTCAAGCTGTTTCTTAAAAGAGGCGTCAAAATCAAAGCGCGGCCCTCGCGCGGTGCGCACGACTTCGCATGAGGAAAGCCCCATCCCCCGGAGCCCCCAGCCTCCGGCCTTAGCCAGCGCCTCCCTGGCGGCGAAAGCGGCGGCATAATGAACCGCGGGGTCGCCGTGCCCTTCCGCGTACTCGATTTCGCCCTTTGAAAAAACGCGGGAGACAAAACCGCCGCGCGATACAGCCTTTCTCATGCGGGCGATGCCGCACAAATCCACGCCGACGCCGAGAATCATGGCTTTAATCCAAAGCCCTGCGAACCGCCTTAATCTGCCACGGCTCCAGCCCTTTTTTAGCCAGCTTAAATTCGGCGCGCAGCTTTGTTTTCCAGTTCGCCCCGTATATTTCCGGCGCGAGCTTGACGGTCTTGACAGCCAGCTTCTCGTAGTAATTGGTGTCCGTGGCCCACTTGCCGTGCTCCCCTTTATAAAGGCCGGCGAAATAGAGCCAGACGTTCTTCGTGTGCTTGGCGGAACCGGGATAGTCCGAGCCAATTTTTTTAATATAATCGGCAAGAAACGCCTTCGTGTCGCGGTATTTTCTGAAAGCGGAAACGCGCCGCACCGTACGCCCTTTGACGTGCTCGGCGCTCGATTTGTTATAGACGGGCTTCTTCGCGGCGATCCACGCCTTGTCGGCCTTTATCCCCGCGCCGTTGCTCGCCTGCTTCCAGAGTTCGCTCGTCCAGTTCGCGGTTTCGTGCGCGCAGTGCACCGTGGCGGCGAAAGGATTCTGACATCCGTATCTCTTCGCGTAACGGTAAAATTCACGCGACGAGAGCGCCTCCGCACGCCCCGCGAAAGAGAACGCGAGCGCCGCGAGGAAAAGTATTAAACATAAGCGCGGGAGCGCGCGCACACGCGAAAATACCGTAAGAACACGACCGGAGCAATCACAGCGCATTTCAAAGCCATTTTTCAAAAGAAATCCCTCCCGACGGCTGCTCTTTCATAAAATGATATAGCAAGAACAAAAGTGATACAAGACCGTAATTCGACCGTAGATCATAAAAGCGAAAGGCAAAAAAATGGTGGATCGTACAGGAATCGAACCTGTAACCCCCTGATTAAGAGTCAGATGCTCTGCCAGTTGAGCTAACGATCCACGAGAAGATATGCGGTTATAAAAAATGGTGGATCGTACAGGAATCGAACCTGTAACCCCCTGATTAAGAGTCAG
>CAYVEQ010000013.1:0-2764 GCA_964450835.1 uncultured Synergistaceae bacterium | reverse complement strand
AAAAAATGGTGGATCGTACAGGAATCGAACCTGTAACCCCCTGATTAAGAGTCAGATGCTCTGCCAGTTGAGCTAACGATCCGTTATAAAATGGGGTGAGTGACGGGAATCGAACCCGCAACCCTCGGAACCACAATCCGATACTCTAACCAATTGAGCTACACTCACCGTAATATATGCCTTGCGCCGCGAAAGTGGCGCGCCTGAAGGGACTCGAACCCCCGGCCCACTGCTTAGAAGGCAGTTGCTCTATCCTACTGAGCTACAGGCGCAACGTCACTGCCTTTGGCAAGCACGCGAATAATTATATCTCAAACTGCGTCCGTGTCAATATAAAAATTTCGCGCGATCCCGGTTCTTCCGCGGGCGGGAGCGGTAAAGCTGGTGCGGGAAAGGGGACTTGAACCCCTACGTCGTGGACACAAGATCCTAAGTCTTGCGCGTCTGCCAGTTCCGCCATTCCCGCGAGCCGCCGACGAAAAGATTCTACCTTTCAAACCTCTTTTAGGCAAGAAAAAAATTCAGCCCGCCGCGCCTTTATTCACGCGGACGCCAGCGTGAAATTGACTTTGCGCCGCGAAAATGTAAAATGTGCTTTGCGGCCGCAGCGCCGCCTATTTTCCGGGAGGGATGGAAACTATGCTGTTAAAGGACGCGCGTATCGGGCAGACCTGCATCGTGGAAAGAATGTCCCTGCCCTTTCAGCTTGAACGCCGCCTTGAAGCTCTCGGCATGACAGACAAAACTTCCGTCACCGTTCTGAACAGAAAAGGAGACGGCATATTGATTATAAAACTTCGCGGGACACGCTTCGCGCTGGGAAGAAATATTACAAGAAATATCGAAGTTAGGCTCCCGCAATGAGCGAAAAACTGACAATAGGCTTCATCGGCAACCCGAACTGCGGAAAGACCACTCTCTTTAACGCCTACACCGGGGCGAACCTAAAGGTCGCCAACTGGCCCGGCGTGACGGTTGAAAAGGTAGAGGGCGCGATCAAAGACCACGACGTCGACATCCGCCTTGTCGACCTGCCCGGGACATACAGCCTTACATCGTACACGATGGAGGAGACGGTTTCGCGCAATTTCATAATGAGCGGAGATGTCGACGTCGTCATCAACGTCGCCGACGCCTCGGCTCTCGAGCGCAGCCTCTACCTCACGCTGCAGCTTCTTGAGCTGGGAACGCCCGTGGTGCTCGCGCTTAACATGATGGACATAGTGGAAAAGAGAGGGCTTGAGATAGACCTGCACAGGCTGCCGGAGATGCTCGGCATTCCGGTCATCCCCGTCTCCGCGAGAAAGCGCCGCGGCCTCGACGTCCTCCTGCACGCGGCCATTCACCACAAAGACCGCCGCAAAACCGACGCGCTGATTCACGCTCACAAATACGCCTCAAAGCACGCGCATGACCATCATTCCGAGTTCGCCATGGTCTACTCGGACGCTATCGAGGACAAGATAGACCTGCTGATCGCCGGGCTGAAAAAGCTCTATCCCGATCTCGCGAACTTCCGCTGGCACGCGCTGAAGCTGCTGGAGGGCGACAAAGAGATATGCGCGAAATATCCCGTGAACCTCCCCGAAGCGCTCGACAGAAGCTACGAGTCCGAGATCATAAATCAGAAATACGACTTCATCGGCGAAATCATAAAAGAAGTGATGCTCAACAAGGAACGTCAGGACAAGAGAACCGACAACGCCGACAAAGTGCTGACAAGCGCGCTCTGGAGCATTCCTGTCTTTCTCGCTGTGATGGCCGTGATTTTCTTTCTCACATTCACAGTGGGAGACTGGATAAAAGAGTATTTTGAGGCAGGGATTGACAGGATTTCGCTGATTGCGGGAAATCTTCTCGCGGCGGCGGGCGCGGGAGATGTCGTTTCCTCCCTTGTCATTGACGGCATAATCGGCGGCGTCGGGAGCATAGTCTCTTTTCTTCCGAACATTCTGATTATGTTCCTCTGCCTCGCGCTTCTTGAGGACAGCGGATATATGGCGCGCGTCGCTTATGTTATGGAGGGCGTAATGAGCAAGCTCGGTCTCTCGGGCAAAGCCTTCATTCCGATGCTGCTCGGCTTCGGCTGCACCGTGCCCGCGATAATGGCGTCGCGCACTCTCGAAAACGAGCGCGACCGGTACAAAGTCATGCTCGTTACGCCCTTTATGAGCTGCAGCGCCCGCCTCACCATCTATATACTTTTTTCGGAAATGTTCTTCGGCTCGCGCGCGATGCCAGTCGCCTACTCGATGTACATCATAGGCATAGCCGTCGCCATCGCGGTATCGGCGCTTGTCCATCTCTTTGACGGGGAAAAGCACGCCAATTATCTGCTCATCGAGCTGCCGGAGTACAAAACTCCCGATTCGCGTACCGTCGCCATATACGTCTGGGAAAAGGTCAAAGACTACCTGGGCAAGGCCGGCTCGACGATTTTCGTCGCGACTCTGATAATCTGGGCGCTTCTCAATTTCGGCCCCGACGGCAGCTCCGCCGATATGTCGCGGAGCTTCGGCGCGATAATAGGACAAAAGCTTGAGCCGATCTTCGCCCCCATCGGCTTGGGCTTCTGGCAGATTGACGTCGCGCTCATCGCGGGCATCTCTGCCAAAGAGGTCGTCGTTTCAAGCTGCGCCGTCCTCTTCGGCATAGTGAACGCAGGGTCGCCCGAGGGAATGTCTTCTTTTGCCGCCGCGCTGCGCGGCATAGGCTTCACTGACTTCAACGCCTTCTGCCTGATGCTCTTCTGTCTGCTCTATAT
>CAYVEQ010000012.1:0-45460 GCA_964450835.1 uncultured Synergistaceae bacterium | reverse complement strand
CTCTTTTTATAGAAGCCGGATTTGTTCGGTTTTTCCTTACAAATTTATGTTGACAACAAAGGGGCGCGGTGTTACGATTTTTCCGTTGAAATTGTGCTTGGCGCAAGGAGAGTTTATAATATGAAGCACTTCGCGGCCTATGAATTATATTTTGGATACTTTTACTTTTTTAGCCCCCTTAGCTGAATAAGTGAAGGTGTCTTTTGCTGCGAAAAGCTTTTCTCAAGACAAACTGAGAAACCAAAGCCTGCGGTGAATGAACAGCTTCACCGCAGGATTTTTTTATTGCCCGCGCGAGAGGCGAGAAATTTTCAGGAGGGATTTTTAAGTGATCATCATAATTAGACAGGACGCGAAAGAAGAACGGGTACGCGACCTCATCCATTGGATAGAGGCGCAGGGGTTCCGCACTCATATCTCAAAGGGAGATTATACGACCATAATAGGCGTAATCGGCGACATCAGCAAACTCGACGACGAGCTGATCACGGGCCTTGATATAGTTGCGGGCGTAAAGCACGTATCTGAGCCTTTCAAAAACGCGAACAGAAAATTCCACCCGCTCGATACCGTCGTAAAGGTTGGGGACGATCAGATTCCGATAGGACACGGCCATTTCGTAATGATTGCCGGCCCCTGCTCCGTCGAGAGCGAGGAGCAGATAATTTCCGTGGCAAAGAGCGTAAAGGCCTCCGGCGCCACGATGCTTCGCGGCGGAGCCTTTAAGCCCCGCACATCGCCTTACGACTTCCAGGGACTGAGGGCCGAAGGCATCGCTCTGCTGCTTGAGGCGAAAAAAGAGACCGGTCTTCCGATTGTTACGGAGATAATGAGCGCGAGCCACCTGCCTCTCTTTGAGAATGTGGACGTCATTCAGGTCGGAGCGCGCAATATGCAAAACTTCGATCTGCTCAAAGAACTCGGCATGACGCGCAAGCCGATTCTCATCAAGCGCGGCCTCGCGAATACAATAAAAGAACTTCTCATGAGCGCCGAATATATTATGTCGAACGGCAACGAGAATATAATTCTATGCGAGCGCGGCATACGCACATTCGAAACGGCTACGCGCAACACGCTTGACATAAGCGCCGTAAGCGTGCTGCACGAACTGACGCACCTTCCCGTGATCGTCGACCCGAGCCACGCGACAGGCGTCGCGCGCTATGTAAAGAGTATGTCGCTCGCGGCTGCGGCCTGCGGGGCTGACGGTCTCATCATAGAGGTACACAACGACCCGCAGCACGCGCTCTGCGACGGGGCACAGTCGCTGCGGCCCGAGCAGTTTGACGACGTGGTAAGGGCCGTGCGCCGCGTACGCGCCGCCGTTACAGCGGAAGATTAGGCCATGACAGACAAAGAGCGCCTGACGGTCGGGATAGCGGGGCTGGGGTTGATTGGCGGTTCTTTCGCCCGCCTTTTCAAGGCAAGCGGCGCGCGTGTGCTCGGTTTTGACACAGACAAAACCGTCATGCGCGAAGCGGCTGAAGCGGGAGCAGTCTGCGGGGAGCTGAACCGCGAAAGCGCCGCCTGCTGCGAACTGATTCTTGTCGCTCTGTACCCGGCGGCGGCGATAGACTACCTCACGAAAATGGGACCCTGTCTTGCGGATTGCGGCCTTGTCATCGACTGCTGCGGTGTGAAGCGCGGCGTGTGTGAAGCCGGATTTTCGCTCGCGCGCGAGTACGGCTTTAACTTCTTAGGCGGGCACCCGATGGCGGGGATACAGTTTTCCGGCTTCGCCAACAGCCGCGCCGATATGTTCCGTGGCGCCTATATGATACTGGTGCCGCCGGCTGACGGCGGAGAAGAACTTGTCGAAAAGGCGAAGAAGCTGCTTGGTCCGGCGGGTTTTGCCGGTTTCACAATCACGACGCCATGCCGCCACGACGAGATGATAGCCTTCACTTCACAGATGTGCCACGTCGTCTCAAACGCCTACGTCAAAAGCCCCCGTGCGCAGGGACACATCGGCTACTCGGCCGGAAGCTACGCGGACTTGACGCGCGTCGCCAAGCTGAACCCCTCCATGTGGACGGAACTTTTCATAGACAACAAGGATTACCTTATAAACGAAATAGAAATCATGATAAAGCATCTGTCGGAATACCGCGACGCGCTGGAAAAGGAAAACGAAGAGCGTCTTGCTGAACTGCTGGAAAGCGGAGTGGAATGCGAAGAGAAGGCCAGGGAATGAAGGAAAAAACTCTGAAAGTCGCTCTCCCCGGAAGAGAGTACGACATAGAAATCAGACGCGACTCGCTTGCCTCGCTTCCCGATAAATGCCGAATGCTGACGCCCGGAGCCGTGCGCATCTTTGTCGTTACAGACGAAACGGTCGGCGGTCTTTACGGCGAGCGCGCGGTTTCTCCCCTTAAAGCGGCGGGCTACGATGTTCGTGTGCACACAGTGCCTGCCGGGGAAGAATCGAAATCGCCGGAAAAGCTCTGTCAGATTTGGGAAGATATGATGAACTTCGGTATGACACGAAGCGACACTGTCGTTGCGCTGGGAGGCGGGGTAGTCGGAGATCTCGGGGGCTTCGCGGCCGCGACGGTTCTGCGCGGAGTGAGCTTCATACAGGTTCCGACGACACTGCTCGCTCAGGTTGATTCGTCGGTCGGCGGCAAGGTCGGGATAGACCTTAAAGCGGGGAAGAACCTCGCGGGAGCTTTCTGGCAGCCGAAAGCCGTGCTCATCGACCCGGAATGCCTTGAAACGCTGAACGACGGAGTATTTTCGGACGGCATGGCCGAAGTCATCAAATACGGCTGTATAAAAGACCCTGCTCTCTTCGCAAAACTCTCGGCATGCGGCGGAAGAAGCGGCGTCATGAAAGAAATAGAAAATATCATCTACACCTGCTGTGATATAAAACGCGCGCTGGTAATGGAGGACGAACGCGACACCGGGGCGCGCATGATTCTGAATTTCGGCCATACATTAGGACACGCTTACGAGCTTGCTGGAGGCTACAAAACATGGACGCACGGACAGGCCGTCGCCGCCGGCATGGTATCCGCCGCACGTATCGGAGAAGCACTGAACGTGACGCCGAAAGAGACAGAATCACAAATACGCGCGATTTTAAGGCAATATCAACTGCCCGAAAATATCCCTTGCCCGCTGTCAGCGATAAAAGAGGCAATTTTTCACGACAAAAAAAGCTCCGGAACTTCCGTTAAGCTGGTGATTTTAGACAAACTCGGCGAGGCCGTGATTTTCCAGATGGGACGAGAGCGCCTTCTGTCGCTCGCTGAGGATGCGCTATGAAAATTCTTATAACTCCGCGCCGGCTCGCCGGCACGATAACGGTCCCGCCAAGCAAGAGCATAGCTCACAGATTGCTGATCTGCGCCGCGCTCGCCGACGGGGTTTCGCTTATCTCAAATCTTTCTTTTTCCGTGGATATAAAAGCCACGCTTCAATGTATAGGACAGATCGGGGCGCGGTGGAAACGGGTCGAAGAAAATACAATTGAAATATACGGTTCGGCGGGGCGTGACGGAGGCGGGGAAAATTTCGAATGCCGCGAGAGCGGCTCCACCTTGCGTTTTTTTATTCCGATCGCTCTTGCCCTTTGCGGCGGCGGCCGCTTCACAGGAAAAGCGCGTCTGATGAGACGTCCGCAGGGGCCCTACTTTGACCTTTTTATGGAAAAGAACATCTCTTTCTCATATGAGGAAGACGTTCTTTCAATAAAAGGAGAGCTTAAAGCCGGAACTTATTCGCTTCGCGGCGACGTATCGAGCCAGTTCTTCAGCGGTCTGCTTTTCGCGCTCCCGCTGCTTTCTGGCGATTCCATCCTCTGCGCCGCCACAAAATTGGAGTCCGCCCCTTATGTTGAGATGACAAGGGAAGCCCAGCGGAAAGCGAAAATTTATATCGAAAGAGAGAGCGACTGCTATAAAATAAAGGGCGGGAGCGCCTATGCCCCCTTTAACGCCGAAGTCGAAGCGGACTGGTCGCAGGCTGCATTCTGGTATATGGCAAATCAACTCGGCTCACGTATCGAGCTGCGGGGCATGGATTGCGAATCAATACAGGGAGACCGCGCAAGCGGTCTGCTGATGGCAAATACATTCGGGAATTCCGCAGTAAAAGAGGCCGAATTTGACATTTCAGACTGCCCGGATCTGCTCCCTCCAGCGGCGGCGGCTGCTGCGGCGCGCGGTGAGGGCACGGCGGCACACTTTTGCAACGCCGCGCGTCTGCGCATAAAAGAGAGCGACAGGCTGTCGTCAGTCGCGTATGCGGTCAACGCGCTCGGCGGACGAGCCGTGGAGGAGCGTGACGGCATTACGATTTACGGGAAGGAAAGTCTGAGCGGCGGAGTCGAGATACCATGCCGCAACGACCACAGAATAGCCATGATGGCTGCAATCGCGGCCACCCGCTGCGAGAAGCCTGTAGTCCTCGACGGGGCTGAATGTGTAGATAAATCCTATCCGGACTTTTGGAAGGATTATATAAAACTCGGCGGAGTGATTGAGGAATTATAAATGAGCTCATATTTCGGCAAGGAAATACATATCTCTGTATTCGGCCAGTCGCACGCGGAATACATCGGAGTGACGATAGACGGCCTTCCCGCCGGGGAACGCGTTGACGAAGAAGAGCTGCGCGTCTTTCTGCGGCGCCGCGCGCCCGGACGCGGCGAGGAGGCAACAGCGCGCCAAGAGGCGGACGAGGCACGCATAATCTGCGGCCTTAACAACTCGCTGACATGCGGCGCGCCGCTTACCGCCGTCATAAAAAACAACGACGCGCGCTCCAAGGATTACGACAGACTGAGCGACCTTCCGCGCCCCGGCCACGCCGACCTGACCGCAGAACTGAAATACGGCGGCTTTCAGGACGTTAGGGGCGGAGGCCATTTTTCGGGACGGCTAACGGCGCCGCTCTGTATAGCGGGCGGGATATGCACCCAGATACTCGCGCGGCGCGGAATAGAGATAGGCGCGCACATTCTTTCCATCGCCGGGATAAAAGACACTTCTTTTGACGCGATGGGCGAGAGCATTGAAAACCTCACCGCGCTCAAGGCCGCCGTCTTTCCCGTTCTTGACTGTGAAGCCGGGAATAAAATGCGCGAAGCGATACTTGACGCGAAAAAGAGCGGCGACTCAGTCGGCGGCGTTGTAGAATGTATTGTCACGGGAATGCCGGCGGGAGTTGGCTCTCCTATCTTCGGAGGTCTTGAAAGCAGAATAGCGGCAGCGGTATTTGCGATTCCGGCGGTAAAGGGAGTGGAGTTCGGCTCCGGCTTCAGCGCCGCGCTTATGCGCGGTTCGCGCCACAACGACGAAATAGCGCTCGACGGAGGGAAGATTGTGACGCGCACGAACAATGCGGGGGGAATACTCGGCGGCATAAGCAACGGCATGCCTGTCATCTTTCGCGCTGCTTTCAAACCGACACCCTCTATATTAAAACAGCAGCGCACGGTATCGCTTTCTGCGATGAAAGAAGAAACGCTTCAAATAACTGGGCGACACGACCCCTGTGTTGTCACACGGGCAGTTCCTGTCGTTGAAGCCGCAGCCGCCGTTGTGGTGCTTGACGCGCTGCTTGAACGCGGTACGGATAAAATTTAAGCGAAGATAAATTTTCCAGGGAGGGGAAAAAATGTCAAACAGACTTGATGATCTGCGCGCTAAAATCGACGAGATAGACGAAAAAATTGTAAATCTCTATCTTGATCGTATGGACGTCACGAAAGACATAGCATCTTATAAAAAGGAAACGGGACTTCCGATTCTCGACGCGGGACGCGAACGCGCCGTGCTTGCCAAAGTCGGGCGCCAGACGGGAGACGACTTTGCGGACTACACACAGTCGGTGTACCGCGCCATTATGGCCACGACACGCTCTTATCAGAATCTCTGCAACGGAGTCACTTCCAACGTATATGACGCGATACGCAATACGCTTGATTCCACGCCTAAACTCTTTCCGCAGAGACCGACGGTTGCCTGTCAGGGCATAGAGGGCGCAAACTCGCAGATAGCCTGCGACAGCCTCTTCAAAGCGCCGGCAATTCTTTATTTCAGCACATTCGACCATGTATTTAAAGCCGTGGAAAGCGGAATGTGCCAATATGGAATACTGCCCATAGAAAACAGCACGGCAGGCTCCGTCAACGTGATATACGACCTGATGACGCGTCATAACTTCTACATCGTCCGTTCCGTCAGACTAAAAGTCAGCCACAACCTGCTTGCCAAGCACGGCGTGAAGCTGGAAGACATCCGCGAGGTGATTTCCCACGGGCAGGCTCTCAGCCAGTGCGCCGAATTCCTCGCAGGCCTCAAAAACGTCAAATCGACAGTCGTTGAGAACACAGCCGTTGCCGCACGCACGGTAGCGGAGTCGGAGCGCACGGACCTGGCCGCGCTTTCGTCGCGCTTCTGCGCCGAGGAATACGGTCTGAACATACTCAAAGCCAACGTGCAGGATCAGGACAACAACTACACACGCTTCATCTGCATATCCAAAAACATGGAAGTATACCCCGGCGCCGACCGCACGTCCCTGATGATGACACTGCCTCATAAGCCCGGCTCTCTTTACAACGTTCTTTCAAAATTCTACGCGCTCAATATAAACCTCCGCAAGCTCGAAAGCCGCCCGTTGCCGGATCGCGAATTTGAGTTCATGTTCTACTTCGACCTTGAGTGTTCCGTCTACGCGCCCGAAATGGAAAAACTCTTCCGCGACCTTGAGAGCGAAAGCGAGCACCTCCGTTACCTCGGAACTTACAGCGAGGTCATCAGCTGATGGAAGAAGCCGGATACGGCCTCATAGGAGAAAAGCTGGGACACAGCTTTTCTCCTTACATTCACGGGGAACTTGGGAGCTCCCCGTACAAACTGATAGAGCTCGCCAGAAACGGCCTCGGACGATTTCTCGAAAGCGGAACTTTTCGCGGGCTGAACGTCACGGTTCCATACAAAAAAGATGTCATTCCGTACTGCGCGTGGCTTTCGCCGGAGGCGGATCGCATAGGAAGCGTAAACACCCTCGTCCGCGACGGCGAACGTCTGCTCGGCTACAATACAGACTACTTTGGCTTCGTTTATATGCTCGGAAAAGCCGGCATTGACGTAAAAAATAAAAAATGTCTGGTCTTAGGCAGCGGGGGAGCCTCGCTTACGGTACGCGCAGCGATGCGCGACTTGGGCGCGGGACAGGTGACTGTAATCTCAAGAACCGGCGAAGACAACTACGGCAACCTTGACCGTCACGCGGACGCGCGCGTCATAGTCAATACGACTCCCGTCGGAATGTACCCGAATGTCGAAGCGGCGCCGCTCTCGTTGGAAAATTTTCCGCTGTGCGAGGCTGTCGCTGATATTATATACAACCCGTCGAAAACAAAGCTTTTGCTTGACGCCGAAAGACGCGGCATACAATGCGCGAACGGCCTTCCCATGCTTGTGGCTCAGGCGAAAACCGCGGCCGAACTCTTTCTGGGCAGGAAAATCCCAGACGGCGAAATAGATAAAATCATTTCCGTTATAGAAAAACGCACCAAAAATATTATTCTGATAGGAATGCCTGGCTGCGGCAAAACAACGGTCGGCAGAATTATAGCCCGGGCCCTTGGCAGAGAATTCTCGGACACAGACGAATTGATAGTCAAAGAGACCGGCAGGCCGATACCCGAAATATTCGCTTCGGACGGAGAAGATAAATTCCGCGAAATCGAACATTCTTTCATAGCCGGAGAGGCAAAAAAATCCGCGCTTGTAATCGCGACAGGCGGGGGCTCTGTGCTGCGCGCCGACAACCGCGACGCGATGCGCATGAACTCCGCAATAGTTTACATTCGCCGCGCGCTTCGCGAACTGCCGTCCGCGGGGCGCCCCGTGTCACAATCGACGCCGCTTGAGGAGCTTTACCGCCGCAGATCCCCGATATACGAAAGCCTGGCGGATATAACGGCGGACAACGGCGGGGAAGCGGCGGCGACGGCGCGGGAAATAATAAGGAGGCTTGGCTTTGAAGATACTTGTGATTAACGGCCCGAACATCAACATGCTGGGAATACGCGAGCCCGACATATACGGACGCTCCACTTTCGCCGACCTTGAAGAATTCATACGGGCGGCCGCCGCGCGATACGGGGTGGACGTCGAGCTTTTTCAGTCAAATTACGAAGGCGCAATAGTAGAGAGGATACAGCGGGCCTATGGCAGCGAGAACGGGATTGTCATAAATCCCGCCGCTTATACCCATACGAGCGTAGCGATACTCGACGCGCTGAAAGCCGTGGCGCTGCCCGCCGTTGAAGTCCACATCTCAGACGTCGACGAAAGAGAGCATTTCCGCCGGATTTCCTACGCGGGCATGGCATGCGAAAAAAAATTCACCGGCATGGGCTTTGAGGGATACAGCGCGGCGATAGGCTACCTCGCCGAAAAATACGGCGCGAAGAACTCATAATTTGACATACAGAGGCATTACGCCTATAATTTTATAGCTTTAGAATACGCATGGTGCGGGCCGTAAAAGCCGGGTCGGCTGCCTGACACACAGCGGAGGAGGTAAACAGGGAAATGTACGCAGTTATTGAGCAGGGCGGGAAACAGTACAGAGTTTCCGTGGGCGACAAGTTCAAAACCGAAAAGATTCATGCGGAAGACGGCGCGGCCGTGACTTTCGACAAAGTTATCCTTCTCGGCAAGGACGAAGGAGCGGTAATCGGAACACCCTACGTTGAGGGCGCTTCCGTAAGCGCCAAGATAATCGGGAGCGGCAAGAATGATAAGGTCATCGTCTTCAAATACCGCAGAAAGAAAAACTACCGCAAATTCCGCGGACACCGCCAACAGTACACGCTTGTTCAGATTGAATCCATCAACGGATAGTTTCTACGTAAAGGAGAAATTTAATTATGGCGCATAAAAAAGGACAGGGAAGCTCAACCAACGGCCGCGACAGCCAGCCTAAATACCTCGGCATCAAGCGCGGCGACGGTTCGTTCGTAAACGCCGGCACGATAATTCTGCGTCAGAGGGGCACCAAGTTTCACCCCGGCAAGAACGCCGGGCTTGGCCGCGACTTTACGATATTCGCGCTCGTGCCTGGCAGGGTTCGTTTTCAGACCAAGGCCGACCGCAAGTACGTTACAATAGAGCGGCAGGAAACGCTCTAATATCAACAACCGATTATTCTGTCACGGGGGCCGTTGCTGGAGCAGGCCCCCTTTTCTGGTATTTTTAGAGGTGAACAGATGAAATTCGTTGACTCTCTGAGCATATCCGTCAAAGCCGGCCGCGGCGGAAACGGCTGCATGAGTTTCCTGCGCGAGCGCTTCAAACCGAACGGAGGGCCAGACGGCGGCAACGGGGGACGCGGGGGCAGCGTTATATTCGAAGCGACGTCAAACCTTCAAACGCTCGGGGATCTTGAATACATGCGCCATATCAAAGGCGAAAACGGCGGCCACGGGAAAGGGGCGGCAAGAAACGGACGCGCGGGGGAAGATAAAATCATATTTGTTCCCTGCGGGACGCTTATCTATGACGCCGAAACGGGCGAAGGCTGCGCCGACCTTGTCGAGCCGCGCGACCGCTTCGTGGCGGCAAGAGGCGGCAGGGGAGGGCGCGGCAACCGTTACTTCGCGAGCTCTTCCAGAAAGGCTCCGCGCTTCTGCGAACAGGGCGAGATGGGCGAAGAAGTTAAACTCCGCCTTGAACTGCGGCTGATTGCGGACGTCGGGCTCGTAGGACTGCCGAATGTCGGCAAATCGAGCATACTCTCCGCCATATCAAACGCTCAGCCGAAAATAGCGGACTATCCCTTCACCACGCTGTCGCCAAACCTCGGCGTTCTTAACACGGGCGACGAAAGAATTGTCATAGCGGATATCCCGGGACTGATAGAGGGTGCACATGAAAACCGCGGACTTGGCCTCGATTTCCTGCGCCACATCGACAGGACGCGGCTTCTGATACATGTGCTGAGCTTCGAAAGCGGCGTTTTCGATACAATAGCGGAGGATTTCGCGGTTGTGCGACGTGAAATGGAGAAGTACGACCCTATGCTGAAAAACCGTCCCTATTTTGTCGCCGCGAACAAAACCGACGTAATTCCGAAGGAACTCGTTCCTGCTCTGTCCGGCCGCCTTTTCGAATATTTTGCCGGACAGGGCGCGGATTTCATGTCCCTCAGCGCGCTCACCGAAGAAGGCATACCGGAACTGGTAAAAAAAATAACAAAATTCACAGAGGCCCACCCGAGGCCGCAAAGCAACGTAAGACTCTACGCGCTTGAAGATCGCCCGCCTGAAAAAACGCCTCTCCGCAAACGCCGGAAAATACAGATAATAAACCTTCACGGCGGAGGATACAGAGTGCTTCACTATCAGCTGGAAAAAGCCGTGGAACGGTACGATTTCAGCCAGGAGGAAAACGTGGCGAGATTCACCAAACTGCTGCGCCGCTATAAAGTCGAAGAGCTGCTTGAAGCCGCCGGGGCAGTGTCGGGCGACCTTGTAAGCATCGGCTATAAGGATTTCAATTTCTATCCCGACTACTATCCTGATGAAACAGACAACGAAGGCCCAGAAGAAACAGAATATGAGTTTGAAAAAGTCTCCGGCGGGAACTGCGATGAATAACGGTGCAGAAACTTCTGGAAGAAAAATAGGCGTCATGGGAGGAACATTCGACCCCATTCATTACGGCCACCTTCTGGCGGCCGACGAGGCCCACGCGGCATTCGGCCTCTCCGAAGTCGTCTTCGTGCCGACGGGGCGCCCCCCCCACAAGTTGAACAAAAAGGTCACAGCGGCAGAAGACCGCTATTTAATGACGGAACTTGCGACCATTAACTGCCCGTATTTCAGCGTATCACGTGTCGAAATAGACAGGCAGGGAAGCAGCTATACCATAGATACCCTCCGTACGCTGCACTCTATGCCGGAATATGCCGGAGCGGAATTCTATTTCATAACGGGACTTGACGCGGTGCTTGACATAGTATCGTGGAAAAACCCTGAAGAAATTATGAACATGTGCAAATTTGTCGCCGTCAGCCGCTATGGCTACACACGCGGAAAAATGCTGGAGCTCCCTGCGGAACTCAGAGAGAAAATCATACCGCTTGAAATCCCGCTGCTTGCCATTTCAAGCACAGAGCTGCGAGAGCGCGTGCGGCGCGAAAGAAGCATACGCTTCATGGTGCCTCCGGCGGTCGAACAGTTCATAAGAAAAAAATCCCTATACAAAAATCATACGGAGGAATAGATATTGAGGCGTTCCAGAGCAAAGACAGTAATACTTGCCCTTCTGCTGGGATTTATAGCGACGGCAGCCGGCGTCGGCACACGCCTCTACACGGCGTGGAACTCAAAAGGCGAGACGCTGATAGACGCAGCCAAAAAAAACGCAGAAAACAGTGCCTCGTACGACGCACTCACAAGCCAGGGAAAATTCAATATACTGCTGATGGGCGAGGACAACGTTGAAGGGTCAAGACGTTCCGACACGATACTCTTCATAACCGTCGACATTGACGACAAAAATATCCGCGTTCTATCGCTGCCGCGTGACACCCGCGTGATGATACCCGGGCACGGCACGCAGAAACTGAACCACGCTTTCGCATACGGCGGACAGGATCTGATGCGCGCCACAGTGGCAAACTATCTGGGCGAGCCTATACTCTATTATGTGATAGTGGACTATGACAGCTTTCCAGCCTTTGTCGACATGTTGGGCGGAGTTGAAGTAGACGTGCCAAAGCGTATGATGTACGTGGACCGGGCCGGAGGCCTTAAGATCGATATACAGCCGGGACTTCAGACATTGGACGGGGAAACTGCCCTGCAATTTGTCAGATTCAGAAAAGACGCGCTTGGGGATATCGGGCGCATTCAGCGTCAGCAGCAATTCCTCAAAGCTATGCTCAAAAAAGCCTACGACCCGCGCGTCATAATCAAATTCCCTGAGCTTACGGCGCAGGCGATGAAAATCTTCAGAACGGATATGCCTACCTCTTTCGCGCTGCAGCTCGCGGGATTCATACAGAACGAAGTCGGCCGCGAACAGATGATCTTCACCACACTTCCGGGAACTTCCCCGACAATAGACGGCCTGAGCTACTGGATGGGAGATGTGAGAAGCGCCAAACGCTTCCTGAACGCGCCGTTTGAAGAGCTGACGGGCGAAAAAACAGAGAACGAAGTAAAAGAAACAAAAGAAGAAAACAAGGCTAGGGCTTCTATCGCGACAGCGGCGGATGACGAAATGACCGGCGAAAAGCTCACGGGACTTGTTCAGGCCATGCCCGAATCGGTTGCCGTACTTAACGGTACTGGAAAAAGCGGGGTAGCGGGGGAGATTTCGACAAGGCTGCAAAAAATCGGCGTCGACGTAGTGCACACGGGCAACGCGAAACATTTTGACTACAGATACAGCAATATAATATATCCGTCAAACGCGCAGGAAGGTGTAAAAGAAAGCGCGAGGATCCTCGGCAAACTGCTAAAAATCCCCGAAGGTCTCGTCAGGCCGGGACAGCAGGCATTTTACGCCTCACTCATCGCCGGCCATGACTACGCACGCCTTGTGAAACTCCTCGACGAACTCGTCAAAGTAAGCGGGGAATGACAGACGGCACAAAAAATATAAAAAGGAGTTGTAACCGTAAAATGGCGGATAAAAAAGATTTTTGCGCCCCCTATATGAAGCTGATAAGCGCCTTGAGAGACAAGCACGCGCTTGAAGTTACGGCGCACGACTTAAGCGAGATCTCCGGGTTTGCCGACACATTCATCACAGCGATAGCGCGCTCCGAGCTGCACGGCAGAACCCTGAAAGACACAGCGACCGAGACGCTTGATGAAATGGGGCTCCCTTACAGAATAGAAGGGGAGAGCAGCACCAAATGGACGCTGATTGACGCGGGCGACCTTATCGTAAATGTATTAAGCCGCGAAGGCCGCGATTTCTACCGTCTCGATTCGCTCTGGGGCGACGCTCCTACGGAAAAATTCAACGACGAGGACGAATAACCATGAATTGTATCTTTTGCGGATTAAAAGACTACGTGCTGGAAAACGAACTGGCTTATGCGGTCTTCGACGTAGAGCCTGTCAATCCCGGACATTTGCTCATAATAACGAAACGGCACGTCCAAAGTTATTTTGACATAACGCCAGAGGAGGAACTGGCGATGCGCGAACTTCTTCAAGAAGGGAAAAAACTCATCGACGCAAAATATTCCCCCGACGGGTATAATTTCGTTGTAAACTGCGGTCGGTGCTCCGGACAGACTGTTATGCACGTGCATATGCACTTAATCCCGCGATATGATGGAGACACGGAAACCCCCGACGGCGGTGTGCGCCGTGTGATCCCCGAAAAGGTACGCGGCCTGTTATAAATATAATATTATCTATATTATAAGACATCAGAGCCGCATAGTTGCCCGATTGGTTTTTTTACGCTTAGTGACGACGCGCGAACAGATACGTCGCGTGTTCTTTTATTATCATTCGGTTACTTTCATCTGCGCGGCAAAAAGCCGGATAACATAAGGTCAGCGGATAAATTATTTTTTCATTACTTTACACAGCCGGATTTCGCTAAATCGCAAGGAGCCCCAATATCCATAATATAAAGAAGGCCGGCAGTGATTAAGCGTGGCAGACGAATATATGACAAGCCCGGCATGGTCTTTGTCCGTAGTTTCTTTGCGGACATAGCGCAGCAAACCGAATAAAAAATCACGGACGGGCGCGTCAGAGATCGTTCTGTCTAAACAAGAAGAAATAACGAAAAGAAAAAGCTCCAGAACGCCGCGAAGCACAATAAAAATCGAGCGCTTCAGAGAAATTCTCTCGTCAAACGCAATGGCATAATTAAACGGTTTTTCCGCGAATCAGGAAAAAACGGGATCGTCAGGAAGGAGAAGCGGTTTTATATAATGTCCTATAATTTATCTTATGTTACATAAAACCCCTCCCGATATTCGCGAGAGGGGTTATCGCTTGTTTCAGACTTGTGTCATGTAAAATTAAGCTGATTTTATTTTACAGCGCGTTCTTTACGATTTGCATAAAGCTGTCAGGTTTCAGCGACGCGCCTCCGACAAGAACGCCGTCGATGTCCGGCTGTGAAATTATGCCTTTCGTGTTGTCCGGTTTGACGCTGCCTCCGTACAGAATAATAAGATCTTCTGCTGTCTTTTTGCCGAAGTTTTCAAGAGCCAGCCCGCGTATGAAACGGCAGATTTCTTCGGCGTCGGCGTCGCTTGCAGTCCTGCCGGTGCCGATTGCCCACACAGGCTCGTAGGCTATTATTATTTTACGCGCGGCAGTCTCTGCGTCGATGCCTTTCAAGCCCTCGACAAACTGTCTTTTTATAACGTCGAAGGCCCGGTTTGTTTCGCGTTCTTCAAGCGTTTCACCTACGCACAATACCGCGATGATACCGCAGTCAATGGCGGCAAACATTTTTTTGTTCAGTTCCGCGTCGATTTCGCGGAATATATGGCGTCTTTCGCTGTGTCCTATAAGCACGTGCGTCGCGCCGATTTCGGTTATCATCGGCCCCGACGTCTCTCCGGTAAATGCTCCGCTCTTTTCCCAGTGCATATTTTCCGCGCCGATTATCACAGGCATGTCTTTCGCCGCGTCCACCGCTGTAAGAAGAGAAATGGCCGGGACGAAAAGGGCTATTTCTTCTGTTCCGGAAGCTACTGCCGCCTGTACGTCAGCCGCTCCTTTCAATGCGGCGCCAAAAATGTTAAAAAATTCACTTGTCGCCGCCGGGCCGTTGTTCATTTTCCAGTTTCCGGCTATAAATTTTCTGCGCATTACATTTCCTCCAAATCGTCAGATTTTTCAATTAGCGGCATAATAAAAAGGACGCCTCCACTTTTATAGTGAAGGCGCCCGTGCAGCTGTTTTACCGAATGACGTACGGCTCTATGCCGGGAAGGCTTTTGCCTTCAAAGAATTCAAGGCTTGCCCCGCCGCCTGTGGAGACATGAGATACTTTGTCTTCCATTTTGAAGAGCGCTATCGCCGCGGCCGAGTCTCCTCCGCCGACAACCGTAAGCGCGCCCGCTGCGGTGGCGTCCGCCAGAGCCTTGGCTACCGCTTCCGTGCCTTTCGCGAAAGCGGGCATTTCAAAGACTCCCATCGGGCCGTTCCAAAGAACCGTTTTGGCGGCGAGTATCTCTTTGGCAAAGAGAGCAGCCGTCTCGGGGCCTATGTCAAGTCCCATTTCGCCCTCTGGGATAGCGCCGGCATTGACGATTTTCGCCGGCGAGTCTTCTTTAAATTCCGGCGCTGTGACCGCATCCACAGGCAGAAGTATCTTTACTCCTCGCGCTTTGGCCGCTTCAAGCATTTGAGCTGCGAAGTCCAGCTTTTCCGTCTCGCAGAGCGATTTGCCTATCTCATGCCCCTGCGCTTTCAGGAAGGTAAAGGCCATGCCTCCGCCTATGAGTATCGTATCGGCTTTCTTCAGCATATTTTCGACGACGGCGATTTTGTCGGAGACTTTCGCTCCGCCGAGGATAAGCACAAAAGGTTTTTTCGGATCGTCCCGCGCCGCTGAGAGCATCGTGATCTCACGCTCAATGAGCTTGCCGGAGAATGAAGGCAGGAGCTCCGCAGCCGCGCGCGTCGAAGCGTGAGCTCTGTGCGCCGCGCTGAAAGCGTCCATCACGAAGACGTCGAAATTTTTGACGAGTTTCGAGGCAAAAGCCGCGTCATTTTTTTCCTCTTCGGGATAGAAACGGACGTTTTCAAGCAGAAGCACTTCCCCGTCTTTCCAATCGGAGACAGCTTCGGCAACTTTGTCGCCGACACAGTCCGGCACGAAACGCACCGGCCAGCCTGTTAGCTTGGCCAGTTCTTCGCCTGCCGGTTCAAGCGTGTATTTGAGGTTGACTGTTCCTTTCGGACGGCCCAGGTGCGAAACAAGCGCGACTTTGGCTTCCGCCTCGCGAAGGGCGGCAAGCGTCGGCAGGTGCGCCTTTATGCGGGTGTCGTCGCTGACTTTGCCTCCGGCGAGCGGTACATTGAAATCCACCCTGACCAGGACTTTTTTGCCGGCCACGTCCGAAGGAGAAAAGGTTTTCAGGCGCATCGAACTATAATCCTTTTTTAAGAATGTAGTTAGCGAGGTCCACTACTCTGTTGCTGTAGCCCCACTCGTTGTCGTACCACGAAAGAACCTTAATCATCCTGTCGCCTATCGCCAAGGTGTGGCGCGGCGCGAAGATCGAGGAGTTCGCGTTTCCGACGAAGTCCATCGAAACGAGGTCATCCGGCTCGTATTCCAGAATGCCCTTGAGGCAAGTCTCGGCGGCTTCCTTCATTGCCGCGTTCACATCGTCGGCTGTCGCCGGTTTTTCAAGCAGCACGGTCAAGTCTACGACCGAAACGTCAGGCGTCGGAACGCGAAGCGCGAAGCCGTTGAGTTTGCCTTTAAGCTCCGGCATTACTTCTGAAATGGCTTTGGCCGCTCCTGTGCTCGTCGGAATGATGGAAAGAGCCGCCGCTCTGCCGCGCGAAAGGTTCTTGTGCGGGAAGTCAAGCGTTTTCTGGTCGTTCGTGTAGGAGTGGACTGTGTTCATAAGTCCTTCTTTGATGCCGAACTTGCTCTGGAGCACCTTGCAGACCGGCGCCAGGCAGTTCGTTGTGCATGAGGCGTTGGAGATGATATTGTGTTTCGCTGGGTCATATATCTCTTCGTTGACGCCCATGACTATCGTCGCGTCATGATTTTTCGCGGGAGCGGAAATAATCACTTTTTTCGCTCCGGCCTCAATATGGGCGCATGCCTTGGCGGCATCGGTGTAACGTCCTGTGGATTCGATAACGACATCCACACCCATCTCTTTCCACGGGAGTTTAGCGGGATCGGGTTCTGCGAGCGCTCTGATTCTCTGTCCGTTGATAATAAGGGAATCCCCGTCAGCCTCGACTGTTCCGGGGAAACGGCGGAAGACAGAGTCGTATTTCAGAAGATACGCAAGCGATGAAGGCGGCGTGAGATCGTTGATCGCCGCTATTTCAAACTCGTTTTCCTTCCCGTTGGTGAAAAACGCGCGGAGCGAGAGGCGTCCGATACGTCCGAAACCGTTGATTGCTACTTTGTACTTGGCCATTAAATTGCCCTCCTTGTATTTTTTCTCTTTCACTCTATTTGCCGGGGAGGCGGATTAAGTTCCGCATCCCTTGCCTTCTGTGATATTTTACATCAAGCGGCACGTCACGGCTTATAAGCGCGACTGTTTTCGCTCTGATTTATTCAGCTGTTTCCAGATCTTCGTGAAGCACACGGAGCAGTTCCCCGAGCGCCGCAGCGCTCAGGACATCTCCGCGGGGACGATACGGCATTATTCCGTCAAACAGCTGCGCTACCCCGCCGAGACACCCGTGGCGCAGATGTGAGGCAAACGGGCGGATAAATGTCCATCCGAGATCTTTTCTTGAGGGGTTATATTTAAGATACGCCGTTATAAACTGCCCCAGGAGCCAAGGCCACGCCATGCCGCGGAAACAGGCCTTTATGCGCTGGTCATAGCGTCCCTCGAAGCGCCCTTTGAATTTTTCGTGACGCGGGGCGAGTGTGCGCAGACCGTAGGTCGTATAAAGCTCGTTCCAGCAAAGCCTTACGACTTTCTGCGCCGTTTCCGGCGGCAGCGGGCTGTAAGGAAGCGACGCCGCAAGTATCTGATTCGGCCTGACCGAATTATCCGTTTTGTATGTCTCGGGGTCTACGCAGTCGTACAGACCGTTCATTTCGAAGCTCCAAAATGTGCCGTTAAAAGATTTTGCGCACTTCTCCGCCGCTTTCCCGTACTCTTTTTCGCCGGTCAGCTGCTCTGCCGTCTTTAGGGCGTTGTACCACAGCGCGTTTACGTCGACGAGATAGCCTTTGCGCGCTACGACGACTTCCCCTCCAGCCGTGGCGCCCATCCAGTGGCGCGTTGTTTCAGAAACGGTGAGCTTAAGCAGCATATTGGCGTCGCATACGAGGTCAAGCTGCGGAACGCCTTTCATATACCTGTCCACAATCTCTTTTACGGCTTTTGTAATGACAGCGGCAACATCTCCGGCCGCTTTTACATGGGTCATGTATTTGGCAGCAGCATACACAAACCAGAGGCCGTTGTCCGCGCCGCCGTTTTCAAAGACACAGCCGCAGTCGGAGACTCTTTCAGGCATTACCCAACCGTTTTTCTCCGCCGCGCCGAGCCAGTATTTCAGAGTTTTTAGAGCCGCGCTTTCGCGTCCCGTAGCGAGCAGAAGGCCGGGAAACGCTATAAATGTGTCGCGTGACTTTATGTCTACCGACGGGTAGCCCGTATATATGGGAGCGATGCTTTCATCTCTGTCGTCGACGAGATGGTAGGAAGAAACTATCATATCCTGTTCGGCGCTGTTGTCGGCCGGAATGTTTGCCTGTTCCAGTATATCTTCAAAGCGCGCTGCGGCCTCGTGCTCCATCGCGGCAAGCTGCTTTTCGGTAAAATTCTGCGGCTCGCTCGAGAGGACGATGTACAGCGCGTCTCCTTCGTCGAGTTCGTTTGATATAAGCCCGGGCGACCAGAGATGGTCAACGAGCTGCGCGTCAGCGCGGTCGTCCTGTTCATAGATAAGATTCTCAAACCACAGCGGTTTAAGCGACCATGTGCCGGAGGTGGCAAAGACATGGCTTTTGCAGCCCTTACCGATGATGCATATGCTGTTCGCGTTTTCGGAGAAGACGCTGAAATCGGCGCTCTTTGATTCCGCGCACACTGCGCCGCTTAGCCTGTGAGCGATGAGCGGGCGCAGGTCAAGCCGGATTTTATTCGGAGCGGCGAGAAGATCGTATTTGATCACCGTGCATTCTTTGCCGCGAGGCATAAATATTGATTTCTTAAGGAGAATGCTGTGAATCACAAAAAGCATGCTCGGATACGGATTTCCCTGATATTCCTGTAAGTATCTGTAGCCGTCCGGGTAAACCAGATCTTTGTATCTGTTTGTGGAAAGCTGATATTTTTTGTTGCGGTCGAACAGTATTTCTTCGATTTTGCTGACCAGTACCGAGTGTTCTTTATTTTCTCCGTTCCTGACGACGAGGAGTCCGTGTTCTCTTCTTGTGTTGGCACCTATGACTGTGGAGAAGCCGTAACTCCCGCGTCCGTTGGAAACAAGAAATTCTCTGCCGGCGCCTTTGTCATAGGTGTTAACGTCCGCTTTTCCCAAGTACAATGGCATCATCCCCCTTTAGCTTGGTCTTGAGTATGCGCTCTAACTTTCGCCATCTATATTCTACCGTACTTTTGCTGATTGGTCGCGGTAAAATTTGGCCGAGTTCCTTTAAAGATATGCTCGGATTCCGCCTTCTCGCCGCGATAAGCTCAGAAAGCGGCTCCGGCAGCGTCTCCGTTATGCCGAGGTCGTCCATGTTTCGTATGAGTGTCATCTGTCCGCGCGCGGCTTCCAGGCTTTTATTGATATTAGCGGCGTCGCAGTTGACGAGCTTATTGGCGTGGCCGCGCATGGAGCGGTAAATCGCGGTCTCTTCGAGGCTAAGCGCGGTTTTGACAAGCCCCATGCGTGAGAGCAGCGTCACGATCTGCTGCTGGTCACGCAGCGAGATTTCCCTATATGTCGCCCTTTTGCGTACGCCGACGGCAAAGCCGCATGATTTCAGTACAGCCTGAAGTTTTTCCGCAGAGCCGTTCGCTCTCGGCGGGCGCATGACAAGGTAGTACCCAGCTTTCGGCATATAGATAGCGCCGCAGCTTCCGAAAAGGCCGCGCACCCAGCCCCAGTTGCGGGCGCGTTTCGCCATCGTTCGCGAAAGAGCCAGTATGCTCGACAGCTGTTCACTGTCGGCGGCGAATGTTATTTTTCCTTTGCTCTGTGTGTCGACGAGCCTTATCCCCTGCTGCCCTTCCGAGAGGGGCGTGCAGCACTCCCACCATAGCCGCATGAGGCGTCTTAAAGCAAACAAGCGCGGGGATAAAAAAAATACCTCGGTCCCCCGCACTCGAAAAGGCATGCCGTCCAGTATCCCCGCCGCTTCGTCACGGGCCTGTCCTTTTATCGGTACGGCACTCCACTCGTCCCAAACGGTTCTGTCGACGTTTTCCACTGTAACGTCTCAGTTCTTTCTGTTGCCCCGCACAATTTCCATAATCGTTTCGGAAAGGTGCTTCGCGTTGTGGCGCAGATATTTTCCGTGTTTTATCTCGCAGTAATCGCCGTAGATGATTTCACTGCCGAGCGATTCAAGATATTTCTCCTCCTTGGCCGAAAGGTACAGAGGCACTGCTCCGATGCTGGCATATCGCGTGACGAACTCCTCGTGAATTGCCGATTGGTTGGCGAGAATATAGTCGGGCACGGTGCCGAGGACTCCGGCAATCCAGTCGATATGGGCGACGATGTTCATGCCCTCGGTCTCGTGAGGCTGCGTCATAAGGTTCGCTATATAAACGATCGGCACTTTCACGGAGCGCAGCATCGCCGCCATCTCCGTCAGCAGCAGATTAGGCATTACGCTTGTAAACAGACTGCCCGGGCCGAGCACTATTATCTCCGCCTCCGAGATGGCCCGCTTTACGGCGGCCAGCGGCTCCGCGTCCGCGGGTTCTATCCACAGCTTCTCGAGCTCGTGCCCGTGGTCGGAAATTTCAAGCTCGCCGGAGAGCAGTTCCCCTCCCGCTGTCTCGCCTTTTAGCACGACGTTTTCCGTCGTTACCGGCAATACCTGTCCGCGTATGGCGAGCATCTTATTCAGCTCCTCGACGGCGCGCTGAAAATCTCCCATCATTTCCGTAGTGGCAAGCAGAATAAGATTGCCGAGACTGTGCCCTTTCAATTCTCCCCGATCAAAGCGGAAATTAAGCAGGCTGTTGAGAGAGCTGTCGTTTTCCGCCAGCGCAACGATGCAGTTTCTTATATCGCCGGGAGGCAGCATCCCCCACTCCTGCCGCAGGCGGCCGGAACTGCCGCCCTCGTCGGTGACGGCGACGACCGCGGTAATGTTTCGCGTGAAGCCTTTCAGACCGCCAAGCAACGTAGAAAGCCCCGTCCCGCCGCCGATTGCCACAATCCGGGGACCGAGAGATAATCTGTATTCCATGGCGTTGGTGATTATTCTGCCCCTTGAATGTTTAGCGCGTCTGATACGGATTCTCTTGGAAGAGGCGAAATAGACCGCAGCGCCGCCAGCGGCGAAAGCCGCCGCGAAAACGAGAAAGAAAAGGACGCCGCTCACCGCGCGCCGCCTTTGTCAATGTCTCGGTGCGTTATCAGGACCTGCTTTCCGGAACCTGCTATGGCGCGTCCCGCAATTTCGGCGACCGCTACCGAACGGTGGCGCCCGCCCGTGCAGCCGAAACAGATATGCAGCTGCTTCTTGCCCGTTTTGCAGTAAACCGAGGATATGTAGACGAGCAGAGGCAAGGAAAGGTCCAGAAATTTTTTAAGCGAATCAAAGCCGTTGAGATAATTTTTCACGGCATCGTCCATGCCGGAAAGCATATGGAGATCGTCAACATAATTGGGATTCGGAAGGAAACGCACGTCGAAGATATAATCCGCGTCCTGGGGAGCGCCGTACTTAAAGCCGAAAGAGCTTACTATGACAGATGGTTCTGCGAGTGTCACGCCTGTCGCCTCAAGCACCTTGGACTTAAATTCGGGCAGTGTGAAATTGCTGGTATCTATAACAATATCAGCTTTTTTTATGATCGCTGACAAAGTTTCGCGCTCTTCCATAATGCCTTGCATGATTGTGTTGCCTTCGGCGAGCGGGTGGCGGCGGCGCGTTGTTTCAAATCTGCGCACGAGAGCCTCGTCAGAAGCGTTTATGAAGACGACTTCGGCGTCGATGCCCATTCCGCGCAGCCGCGCCACGACGTAGTTCAGGTCGTTGAGCAGCTCTTTGCCGCGCGCGTCAACGACGGCCGCCACGCCGTAATTGAGCGCCGCGGGATGAGACGCCAACACTTCCATCAGCTGCGGGAGAAGGGCCGGAGGAAGGTTGTCTATCGCGTAAAAGCCCTGATCCTCGAAAACGTTAAGAGCAGTCGACTTCCCCGCTCCCGACATGCCGGTAATTACGATACAGCGCTTTATCTCTCTTTTATCATTCAAACATAATCATCTCTCTTACCCGCGCAAACATAAAATAGGCCCATACGGCATATCAAAATTATAACAAATCTTTTGCGGTTGCGCGGAGTTATAACGACAGCCGGAAGCCGCGCGGCAAAGATATGCGGGCATAATTTTTATATTTCGGGAAGCTTTCCGCGCCGCGATACGCTGCCGCGGAGAGAATCCGGAGAGTGCCGGAAACGAAGTTTTGTGAGGCGGCGGCGCGCTTTTCCATACAATGCACGGCGCGCCGGATTTCAGATCTGCGAGAGAAGAGCACGCGCGTGTTCACGCGCCTCTTTTGATTCCTCGTCGCCCGAAAGCATTCTTGCTATTTCCCGTTCGCGCGCCTCGCCGGTGACTTCGTAAATTTCCGTCTCTTCGCCTTTTCTTTTTACGACGAACTGCTGGTCGGCCATCGCCGCTATCGTGGCCTGATGTGTTATGAGAACAGTGCGGCAGCGTCTGGAAAGTTCGCGCAGTTTGTATCCGGCAAGCAATGCCGTTTTGCCGCCGAGGCCCGCCTCCACTTCGTCGAATACGAGAGTTCCCGGAAGTTTTTCGTCGCCTGCGGACAGTTGAAGGGCAATGAGGATGCGCGACAGTTCGCCGCCAGAGGCGTTTTTGCCGACAGGGGCAGGCTTTTGGTCGGGGCGGGCCAGAGTGAAGCAGACGTTTTCCGCGCCGTTTGAGCGGACGCGGTTCAGCGGTTCTATCTCTATTCCGAAGAGTGTGTTTTCCATGCCGAGTTCACGGAGGTGGCCGTTTATAGAAGAGGCAAGCGAAGCCGCAGACTCTTTGCGCCTGACGCGGAGCTCCATGGCAAGACGCGACGTTTCGCGCCGAAGTTCGGCAGCTTTCTTTACAAGCGTTTCAAGTTCGGCCCGGCTGTTTTTCAGCCAGTCAAGTTCGCATGCGGCGCGTTTTGCGTATTCAATTACCGCCGCAGCGTCAGGCAGAGAGAGTTCGCGCCTGATTTTTCTAAGGATGCCGATTTTTTTTTCAAGATTTTCTTTCGCTTCCTCGTTTGCCGCAGCGTCTGAGGCACGGCATTCGGAGGCCAGCATTGAAGAAAACTCCTGAGCGCCCGAAAGCATTTTTTCGACGGCGGGGCGCCATTTGTCAAGGTCTGCGCCGGGAGTCGAGTAGATGAGCTTCGCGGCCTTTTCGAGCCTGTCAAGCAGTCCCTGTTCATTGTCGTTCATTTGCGCCGACGCGGCGCGGATTGCCCTCATCGCCGTCTCTTCGGTCTCGATTTTCGCAAGCTCCGAGCGCCATTGTTCTTCACTCTCTTCTTCAAGTTTCAGCGCGGCGCACTGACGTATGACAGACGGGGCGTTTTCGTATAGCTTTTCGCTTTCGCGCCGCCTTTTTTTCAGACAGATTATTTTTTTCTCGGCGGCTATGGCGTCTGAAAATGTTTTGCCAAGCTCTGCCAGAAGTTTCGCCGTTTCGGCGCCGCCGCGCGAATCGACAAGTTCCAGCTGTTTCTGCGGCTCAAGCAGGCCGAGTTGGGCAAACTGGCTCTGTATGACGACGTTGTGTTCCATGGCCCGGACCAGGGCGGCAAGAGGCGCGTTCTGTCCTTGCAGCGTACAGCGCCCTCTGCCGCTTCGCGCGAACGAGCGGCGCGCCGTCAGCAAGTTTTCACGCGGCTGAAAACATTCCTTAATGTCTTTGATGACGGCGGATGTAAGAACGGCCCCGGCTTCGCACGATTCGTCGCCGCTTCGTATATTGCCTGTCTGAGCGCGGCATCCCGATATAAATTCCAGTGCGCGGACAAGGCTGCTTTTACCGGCGCCGCTTTCTCCCGTGATTACGATGAAAGCGCCGCCGAATGAAAGCGACGCGCTTTTAATCCCGCCTATCCCGCGCACGGAAAGCTCTTCCAACACTTTAATCTCTCCCGTCACTTATGCCGTTGAATCCCCAGCGGAGTTTTTCCCGCAGCAGATCGTAATAGCTTCTTCCGTCGAGCTGTATCGTTCGGACATATATTTCAGGGTCAAGCGTCGCGTGAAGTTCGTCGCCTGGCAGCAGTTCGTAGCCGAGCTGTCCGTCCTGCGTCAGCATCAGGCTGCGCGTATCGCCTCTCGGTATTACCACAGCCCCGTCGCCGCCGCTTAATATCACAGGCCTGGCATAGAGAGTATGGGCGCAGATGGGCGCGACTATCATGCAAGGCACGTGAGGCGGCACTATCGGCCCTCCGGCGGAGAGCGCGTAAGCCGTGGAGCCGGTCGGCGTCGAGAGTATGAGCCCGTCGGCGAGGAAAAGAGTCAGAGTTTCCTTCCCAACCCTGACTTCTATGTCTGTGACGCGCGCTATACTGCCCTTTGATATGACAAAATCGTTCAGCGCGTGAAGTTCATGCACAAGTCTGCCGGAACGCAGAATTTGCCCTTTCAGCAGATGGCGGCGCTGTAAGGTATAGCGTCCGGCGATTATTGTCTTTATGTCTTCTTCGGCGGATTCGGGGCTTCCTGTCGCGAGGAATCCGAGCCTGCCGAGATTTATGCCGTAGAGCGGGATGTCGCTGCCGAAAGTATAGCGCGCGGCGCGCAGGAATGTTCCGTCCCCGCCGAGGATTACGGCAAAAGAAACTTCTTTGCGCCACGTTTCGTCGTCTGAGCCCGGTATTGAGATAGCGGACGACTCGTGCGGAGGGAAGAGAAAGCCTACCCCTTCCCTGCGTCCCCAATTCCACAGTCTGCGTGCCATTTCCATGGCGGCCGGCTTCTGTGTGTTAAAAAGCAGTCCAACTTTTTTAATCTCGTCGGTCACAGCCGTCGTTCCTCCTGTCCGGGTGTCGCGCAGCGCGCGCGTGCGCCTCTTCCGACAGTTCGCGGAAGTCGGGCCTTGCCGCCGTGCTTGAATCGGTTCTGTGTTTTAGGAAAAATAAAAACTCAATATTGCCCTTAGGGCCGCGTATCGGCGAATAATCCGCGCCTTCAAGCGCGAGGCCGGTGTGATTGTCTATGAAGTCCGCGACTTCGTTCAGTATCTCGGCGTGCAGCGCGGGGTCAGTGACGACGCCTTTGCCGACGCGCCCGCGTCCGGCCTCAAACTGCGGTTTTACAAGCGCTGCTATCGAGCCGTCGTCTTTCAGCAAATTTTCCATTGTTTTCAAAAGCAGCGTCAGTGAGATAAAAGAAGCATCCGAGACTATTATGTCGGCCTTTTCGCCGTCTATCGAACCGAGAGTGAGGTTTCGGGCGTTTGTACGCTCCATAACGCGGACGCGCGGGTTCTCGCGCAGCTTCCACGCGAGGTCGCCGTAACCGACGTCCACGGCATATACGAGTTTCGCGCCCTTTGAGAGTAGGACTTCGGTGAATCCGCCTGTCGAGGCGCCGATGTCCACACACCTTTTGCCTTCTGCCTCTATCGGGAAGCGCTCTAAGGCGCGCAGAAGTTTATACGCGCCCCGGCTGACCCATTCCCTTTCCGGCGAGTCTACAACGATTGAAGCTCCCGCGCCGATCATAGAGGCGGCTTTTCGGGCAACTGCGCCGTCGACTTTTACCCTGCCTTCCTCTATAAGAATCCGCGCCGCTCTGCGCGAAAGCGCAAGACCTCTGTCTGCTATCGCTTTATCAAGGCGCGTCAGCTTCGCGTTCATATCGCCTCACCGCATAGCTTTAATATATTTTCCACGGTCAGGCCGCATTCCTCCCACTGCTCCGCGCGGGTGGCGTGCTGTATAAACCTGTCGGGAGCCCCTACTCCCGTGTACGAAGCGCTTATTTTATGTTCTTTCATCAGCGCGGCAATAGCTACGCCGACTCCTCCGGCCAGCGCGTTTTCCTCTGCCGTTATCACTGCTCTGTGCGACGCGAGGAGCGGCAGCAGTCCCTCTTCGTCAATCGGCTTTATAAAACGCAGGTCTATGACCGTGGGCGAAGGCCCTCGCCTTGACATTTCATCCGCCGCGTCAAGCATAAGAGAAACTGTGCTTCCGACGCCGACGAGACAGATTTCAGAGCCTTCGCGTAGAATTTCGCATTTTCCCCAGCCGGCGGGTTCGTCACAGTTCCTCGCGAGTTTCCGCTGCGCCTCGCACCTCGGGTAGCGTATCGCCATAGGAACGTCGCGGCTTCGCCATGCTTCCACAAAAAATTTAAGATCCGTCGTGTCGCGCGGCGCGGCAAATGTCAAATCCGGAACAGAGCGCAGCCATGGCACGTCGAGAACGCCCTGGTGCGTTTCGCCGTCCTCACCCACTAATCCCGCCCTGTCGATGCAAAGCAATACGGGCAGTTTGGGCAGGCATATGTCGTGTGCTATCTGATCCATTGCCCTTTGCAGGAATGTGGAATAGACGCATACTGCGGGGCGCATTCCGGCTGCGGCAAGGCCCGCCGCGTAGACTATCAGGTGCTCTTCTTCTATGCCGGCGTCAAAGAAGCGCTCGGGATAACGCTTCGCGAATTCTCCGAGTTTCGTTCCGTCTTTCATGGCAGCTGTCCCCGCCATTATTCTTTCGTCTTTCTCCGCTATCTCGCAAAGAGCTCGGGAGACGGCCGAGCTCCAGCTTCTTTCCCCATCGGCCTGTTTCTCCGTGGCGTCGGTTTTTGTCATCGGGGCTATGCCGTGGAAGAAAGAGGGTTTTTTCTCAGCAGCCTTGCATCCTCTGCCTTTTTGCGTAAGCACATGTACAAGAAGAGATTTGTCATAATAGCGGGCAAGGCGGAATACTTCTTCCATTTCGCCTATGTTGTGTCCGTTGAAAGGCCCCCAGTAGCTTATGCCGAGTTCTTCAAAGATATTGGGCGGAAGCAGCAGGGCTTTCAGCCTCTGTTTCGCGAGCGAAAGAGACTGACGGATATTCTCGCCGTTTTTCATTCCGGCGCACTGATATTTGACGTAATCCTTGAATTTTTTATATGTCGGGCTGACTGCGAGCTTTGCCAGATGCGACGCCATGCCTCCGATCCGCGGGTTTATTGACATTTTGTTGTCGTTAAGGACGATAATTACTTTTGACTTGACACTGGCCATGGCGTTGAGAGCCTCAAACGAGAGACCGTTAAGCAGTGCGCCGTCTCCTATAACGGCCACAATTTCGTGGCTTTCGTTTTTAAGGTCACGCGCCTTGGCGTAGCCCATCGCGGCCGATATCGATGTGCTGCTGTGGCCCGTAGTGAAAAAATCGTAGGGACTTTCGTCCATGCGGGGAAAACCGGCTATGCCGCCGCGCTGTCTGAGCGTCCGGAAACGTCCGGCGCGTTTGGTCAATATCTTATAAGCGTAGCTTTGGTGGCCTACGTCGAATATTATCTTATCTTTGTCGGGATTAAAAACACGCAGCAACGCGACAGTCAGCTCGACGGCTCCCAGAGACGAGCTGAGGTGTCCGCCGTTTTGCAGCGTGACATTTAAGATCAGTTCGCGTATTTCGGCGCAAAGAACGTTAAGCTCTCTCTCCCCCAGCCCGCGGAGGCCGTTGAAATCCCCGATTGAGTCCAGAAGAGTCATGCCCTGAACCGGTTTTTATCTCGTCCTCTGGACAAGATATTCGGGTAAAAGCACGAGGAAGTCGTTCTCAGGAAGTATGCCGGAAAGCGCGGCCTTCGCCGCCTCCGACTCCTCATTCGCCATTTCGCAGGCGCGGGTAAGGCCGTAAGCCGTGACATGCGTCAGTTTGCTGCAGCGTTCATCCTTGCCGGGCGTTTTGCCGAGTTCCTCTGCCGTACCCGTGGCGTCAAGTATATCGTCGACTATCTGGAAGGCCGAACCCAAGTGGGTGGCATAGTCGGCGTAGACGGCAAGCGTTCTGCCGCCGGTTCCGCCAAGCGCCGCGCCGGTCAGCACAGAGGCGCAAATCAGAGCGCCCGTCTTGAGACTCGCTACACGGCGCACATAATCCGGCGCGCGGTTCGCCCCCGTCGCGTCGATGTCAAGCGCCTGACCGCCGCATACGCCGGATGGGCCGATGGCCTTTACGAAAATGCGCATGGCGCGCAAGATCTTAGCCGGTTCTATATTTGTCAGACGTGCCATGGCAAATTCGATTGACTGCACAAAAAGCGAGTCCCCGGCAAGCAAAGCGAGCGCCTCGCCGAAAAGAGCGTGATTCGACGGTTTGCCTCTTCTCAAGTCATCGTCGTCCATGCACGGCAGATCGTCGTGAATAAGCGTGGCGGTATGCAGCATTTCAAGAGCAAGCGCCATAGGCATGGCGTCACTCTCGGCCACTCCGGCGCGGCTCGCTGCGGCAAGGCAGAGCGCAGGGCGCAGCCGTTTGCCGCCGGCACGCAGGGAATATTCCATCGGCTTAAAAAGAACCGGTGGAATGTCCTCCGAGCGGGCGGCGGCGGTCTCGGTAATGTAATCGTCGAGAGCGAGTCTGTATCTTTCCAGTTCTTTTTTGACGAACGAGCGTTCTTCGTTATTCATCGTGCTTTGTCTCCTCGATGCCGGAAAAAGCGCCGTTTTCCGCAGAGAGCATATTTATTTTTTTCTGCGCCTCTTCAAGATAGACGCGGCATTCGCGAACCAGGGCAACTCCCTTCTCGTATTTGGCAAGAGCGGAATCGAGAGAGAGAGAATCTCCTTCAAGCTCTTTCAGGATTTTTTCAAGTTCGTCCATTTTTTCGGCAAAATTCATCGGGAAAACGCTCTCCTTTATTGTCTTTTGTACGGTTCTCAATATTGTCACTTTCCACGTTGCTATGATACAATGTCTTGGTCAGTTGTTTCAAGGAAACAAGGGGGGGAAACAAATGTCAAAATTCTGCGACTGCTGCGGCCGCGGACCCGTTACGGGAAACGCGGTGAGCCATTCGAACCGCCATACAAGACGACGCTGGCTCATCAACATTCAAAGCGTGAGAGTTGACGTAGGCGGAGGTGAGACCCGCAAGCTCCATATTTGCACCAAGTGTCTCCGTTCCGGCAAAGTACAGAGAGCCGTGTAACACGGCTCTTTTTTATTGCCTTTTATCCTGCCGCTAATTTAATTTCTCGCATTTTCCAGCATTTCAAGCGCCGTCTCCTCGTCGACGAGTATTTCGCGCGGACGCGAACCGTCTGCGGGGCCTACTATGCCGAGCTGCTCCATCATATCTATAAGGCGCGAGGCTCGCGAAAAGCCGACCCGCAGCCTGCGCTGTAATCCGCTGGCCGAGGCTATGCCCGTCGCCATTACGGTTTCAATGGCTTCTTCAAGCAGATCATCGTTGAAACTGGCGCCCGCGGCGCTGTCGTCTCCTTTCGCACCCTGGGCCTCTATCTCGATAAACTCAGGTTCTCCGAATGTGTTAGTTATATAGGTCAGCCAGTCCGCCAGAATTTTTTCATCAATCCACGGCGACTGAATACGCACCGGTTTCGGATGTTTCGTAGACAGGAAGAGCATATCTCCCTTGCCGAGCAGTTTTTCCGCTCCGGCGCAGTCTATTATTGTGCGGGAGTCGGCGTTGCTCGGAAGGGTGAATGCCACGCGGGCGGGGATATTCGCCTTGATAAGGCCCGTGATGATGTTCACGGAAGGGCGCTGTGTCGCCAGCATCAGATGTATTCCCGTAGCCCGCGCCATTTGCGCGAGGCGGCAGATATATTCCTCAACCTCTTTCGCTGCTGTCATCATAAGGTCAGCAAGTTCGTCGACTACTATAACGATGTGTGGGAGTTTGTCTTTGGGCAGAACTTTTTCATTGTAACTCTCAAGATTCCTCACGCGCATCTTGGCGAAAGTCGTGTATCTGTTCTCCATTTCGCGTATAAGCCACGCGAGAGCCTGGACAGCCTTCTTGGGATCTGTAACCGGCGGGGTAAGCAGGTGAGGCAGTTTATCGTAAACGGCCATTTCAACGCGCTTCGGATCCACCAGTATCATGCGCAGTTCCTCAGGCGGGCGCTTCGAGCAGAGGCCGACTATGCAAGAGTTTACGAAGACGCTCTTGCCAGACCCAGTCGTCCCGGCGACAAGAAGGTGAGGCAGTTCTTCAAGGCCGACTATCACGGAATCTCCGTTTACAGCGACGCCAAAAGGCAGAGGCAGCGCAAACTTAGCATCTCTGAACGCTTCGTCCTCGATAACCGTGCGCAAAGGTATGCCGCGGCGCTTCGGGTTGGGAATTTCTATGCCGACATAAGGCTTGCCCGGTATCGGAGCTTCGATTCTGAGGCTCGGAACAGCCGTTGCGAGGGCGATGTCGTTTGAAAGAGCAGCGACTTTGCTGACTTTTATGCCGGGCGCAAGTTGTATGCGGAATTGTATTACCGTAGGGCCTACAAGTATCTCGGCTACCTGCGACTCAATGCCGAACTGGTCGAGCGCGCGCACGATTTTGTCGCCGAGAGGAGCGGCCTTTTCTTCGTTCATTTCT
The DNA here is from genome assembly GCA_964450835.1 of uncultured Synergistaceae bacterium. Taxonomy (GTDB): domain Bacteria; phylum Synergistota; class Synergistia; order Synergistales; family Synergistaceae; genus Caccocola. The sequence continues at coordinate 14,989 of CAYVEQ010000012.1, read as the reverse complement.
CCGTCGCGAGACTCGCTCGGTCCGAATATCTCTATGGGCGGCGGAAAAATCCCCTGACGCACGCGCGGGGTGCCGCTCTCTTCAAAATTGAAGTTCGGTTCCTGCACTGCCGGTTTATCTTCCGTGGTTTCTGTGTTTTGAAGCGCTTCCGCGTCGCCGCGGTCTGTTTCACTGTCCTCAAATGAAGCGGCGAGAGGCGAAGAAGATGAATTTAAGGCCGTTTTTCCCCGGCCTGCGGAACGAGGCGCGTCATATGACGCTTTTTCGGGCTTCTCCTCATCGTAGCCGAAGTAATCCCCGCTGCCGTCAAATTCGGATATGTTCGGAGCGTTTTTCTCATCTTCTGCGTCTTCTTCTTCGGATTCAGGCTCTTCTTCATACTCTTCCGCGTCCCGGCTGTCGCCCGAGCGGTCGAGGGCCGAATGACGCCGCTGTCCGGGAAGGGAAATGCGCGGGAATCTGATAAAAGAGAGCGGGCGGAGATTAAAGGCCAGAAGTGTCAGATAAATAGCGAGCAAGCCGGCAAGCAGCGTTCCCAATATCCCCGTGGTCCGGTATATGGCGGAACTCAGTCCGTATCCGAACTTCCCCGCCGAAAGAGCCTCCGGCAAAAGCGCGCTCTCTCCGCCGGTCAGTCTGTTCATGCCGAGTGTCATAGAAAGAAAAAGGAATATGCAGAGAGAGCCGAAAAGCCGACGCAGCCATCCCTCCATAGGCAGCGAAAACATCAGTTTTATCTCCGTATAGAGCAGGAAGGCAAGCGGAATTATCACGGCTCCGCCCACTGTCGACAAAAGCCACTTGGCCATCGCAGCTCCCGCCGCTCCTGTCCACGGCGTGTAGAGAGAGGCTGTAACATAGAGAGTAATGAGCAGCGCTGTGATATAAAAGATTTTAAGCGCCGCGCTAAATCCCGAAAAAAATCCTCTTGTATTGAATTGCCGCGCTTTAGCCTTGTCTTTCGGCACGCTTTTTTTTCTCCTGCCGCGCGAAAAAGTTTCCTGTTCTCTCATGCCTCGCTGCCTCCGACAGTAAGTCCTTCAATGAGCATAGAGGGCTGTCCGTCAGTGACGGGAACGCTCTGTCCGGATTTCCCGCACATGCCGGGGTCCATCACAAGATTGCGGCCAAGCGCGGAAATATTCCTGAGCGCTTCGGGGCCGTTGCCTGTAAGTATGGCGCCGCGTACCGGAGAGACGATTTTGCCCTTCTCGATAAGATATGCCTCGCTGACATAAAATACGAAATCGCCTGAGGTCGGGTCAACCTCTCCCCCGCCCATCTTTTTTACGAACAGGCCGCGTTCCGTGCGCGCGAGCATGGTATCCATGTCATCACGCCCTGGCAGCAGGTATGTGTTGCTCATTCTGGGCACCGGGATGCAGCGGTAAGACTCGCGCCTTCCGTTGCCGGTAAGGGGCAGGCCGTAGAGCTGCGACGAAAGGATGTCGGTAAGATAATTTTTAAGGATGCCCTTTTCTATCAGCACGGTCTCGCGCGCAGGCGTACCCTCGTCGTCAAAGTTGTAGCTGCCGTACAAGCCTTTCGTAAGAGGCTCGTCGACCATGGTCACGGATCCATCGGCGACCGTTTCGCCGATTTTGCCGCGGTAGGCGGAATAGTCCTTTTCGACTATATCTGCTTCAAGACCGTGTCCGCATGCTTCATGTACTATCGTGCCGCCGGCCTCCCCCGCCATCAGCACGCGCATTTTCCCTGCCGGGCAGGGGCGCGCCTCGATCATAAGCAGAGCGCGGCGCAGAGCGGTGCGCGCTAATTCAAGAGGAGATGCACCCTCCCAGAAAAGCTCGGGCGATATGGTCATGCAGCGGCGTTCGGAGCCGGTTTGCACTACGCCGTCGCGCTCGGCTATCACCTGCGCGACGAACGATGTGTAGTATCTCTCGTCTTCCGCTATGAGGCCGCCGGGCTTTATCACGAGGATTTTCTTCTTTGAGGCCGAATAGCGGTATGAAGACTGGCGTATATAGCGGGATTCTTTTTTTATAGTTTCGTCGATTTCACGAAGAAAAGAGGCGTCCGGCTGTTTCAGCTGAGATTCCGGCCTTTCGACCGTCAAGACGTCGGGGGGTGCCGAAGCAGCAGCGCCAGTGCCCGCCATGGCGGCGCAGTTTTCAAAGGCCGAGGCGACAGCCGCCGCGCCGACGGTCGGAGCGTGTGAGAAAAAAGTCTTCCCGTCTGCTATTATTCTGCTGCCCGAGCCGTCTGCCGCCGAAGATGACGTCTCGTCAATCTTCCCGTCTTCAAAATGGACGGAATGCCCCTCGCCGCACTGTATGTATATATCCGCGTACTGCGCGCCGCCCCTGACGGCGGCCGCAATTCTTTCATGAAAAAAATCAAGGCTGCGATTCATTATTATATTTCTCCCGACTCCTTCTCTTCCTCGTATTCTATATCGATTCCTTCTTTTATAAGCGCCTTCATGAGGCCGAATATATTTTCCTCCTGCCCGGACGGAGTAAAAACCGTTATCTTACCCGCCTTGGCATCGTCGGTCTGCAAAATGCCAAGCCCCTCCGTCGCGTCGATAATCCAGCTGATATAATGTATCTCCTCATGCGGAACCGCAAATTTCAAAGCTTTGATCTCAGGCTTCAAGAGTCATAACTCCCGCTGCTTTGACAGGTGTTCGGCGTACGTTTCGCTGAAAATGTGCCTCCCGTTGCCGTCTGCGAAGAAGAAGAGATAATCGCTCTCTTCCGGTGCAAGTGCGCTTCTCCATGAATTTTCGGAGGGCACGCATATAGGCCCCGGCGGCAGGCCGTCGTTTTTGTATGTATTATAGGGAGAGTCTATTTCCAAGTCTTTATAGTTCAGCGCCGTTTTCCTGACGCCAAGCTCCGCCCAGCAATATATCACAGTCGCGCAAGACTGAAGCCGCATTTTCTTATCTATCCTTTTCAGAAAAATTCCTGCGAGTATCGGACGTTCCTCCGCGGCTTTCGCCTCGCCCTCTACTACAGAGGCGAGCACACCGCGCATGAGAACCTCCGTCGCATCCTCATCTCCGTCTATCAGTTTGCCGATACGTTCATACCAGAGACGCGATGCGGAGGCGACAAAGTCGCGAGCCATTTTTGCTCCGGGCGCTATGAAATATGTCTCGGGCAACAGGAAAACCATACGCGCGCGTGTTTCATCCGGCAGCCATTTGCGGACAGGTTCGTAAAAATTTTCCGCGTTCGACATAGCAGTGTATATATCGGCCGCAGTCACGCCTTCGTCAGAAAGCAGAGAGGAGATCCTCTCAAAGCGTGAGCCGGGGATCAGAGCCGCTTTTTTTACTGTGGGCCTGGCGATCTCAAGCTGCCGCGCCACGCCGCGCAGCGTACCTCGGCGCAATGTGTAAAGCCCAGGCTTTATACGCCTGTCGAGGCCTCGGCTGGTCATCTCGCGCGCCAGCGCCGCGGCGTCGTCTACTGCTCCGGCTTCCGCGATGAGGCGCGCCGCTTCGCCGGCGGGCGTTCCGGTCGGAATAACGACTTCAACTTTCCGGAAAAATTCTTCGGGCAGTTCCGGATATTTATATGGGATGTAGAGGCAGATAAAACAAAAAGCCGCCACTGCTATTGTGTAAACAAAAAAATCCGAAACTCTGTCGTTCAAAGCCCGCCCCCCTGTCCTCTTGTGAGAACGCTGTTATTATATATGATAAACGGCAGACCGTAAGGCTAAAATCGGAGAACAGTTTGTAACCCTTGATTGTGCCGTCCTGTATTGACATTGATGAAACTAGGGCGTATAAAATTAAGCCAGTGGAATCTTTGGAACAGGAGGATCGCGGATGTCATACTTTGCATATTCGTCGCGGTCGGGCATCACGTCTCTCCTCACGGTCGGCGCTTTTGTGATATGCCTGTTTCAAAGCAAATAGCATAAACGCCGCAGTTCGGCGTAAGTATTTGGCGAAAGTTTTGAGACTGGAAGTTTTTTCTTTCAGTCTCTTTTTAATATTTGATCCATGCGGAGACGCGCTCTGCCTTAAACGCGGCGCGGGCCGGGGAAATGTCAGCCCTCCCGCGCTCTGATTTTACATAAGGAGGTTTCTTTTTTGAGGAAATATTTGTTGACGCCGGGCCCTGTCGAAGTGCCGCTGGCAGCTCTCGCGGCTGGGGCCGCTCAGATGAAAAGCCACAGAGGGCCTGAATTTTCCGCCCTATTTATGGGAATATCAAAAAAGCTCGAAACACTCTTTGAGAGCCGCTCTCCTGTGGTCATACTTCCGTCTTCGGGTACCGGGGCGCTTGAATGCGCCGCAGTCAACTTCCTTGGCGAGGGAGACAAATTCATATCTCTTTCGTGCGGCGCTTTCGGCAAAAGATTTCGCGAAATCGCGCTGCGCACCGGCGCCGCGGGAATTTTCGCCGATTACGCGGAAGGAAGCGCACCGTCGCCGGAAGAGGCGGCAGCGCTGGTGCGCGGGCATCCCGACGCCAGAGCGCTGCTTGTCACGCACAACGAGACATCAACCGGCGTCACTGCGCGGCTCCGCGACATTATAGCCGCCCTTCCGGAAAAGAACAGGCCGCTGATACTGGCCGACGGGGTAAGTTCCGTTGGGACTATGGAATGTTACCCCGAAAGATGGGGCGTCGACGTGCTCTGCACCGCATCGCAGAAAGGGCTGATGACCCCTCCCGGTCTCGGATTTGTATGGCTTTCAAAACGCGCGCTCGCCGAGCTTGAAAAGCGCGAGTGCCTGAGCTATTACTTCGACATCAAGCTTCATCTTAAATATATGAAAAAAGATTCCTACGAAAACCCCTACACTCCCCCGGTTTCTCTTTACCGCACGCTTGACGCGGCGCTTGATATCATATTAAAAGACGGCGCGCGCGCGTGGTTCGCAAAACGCCGCGAATGGGCGGACGCATTCGCGGCAGGGCTTGAGGCGGCCGGCTATGAACTGCTCGTAAAAGACCCGAAGCTGAGGTCGGCCGGCGTGACGGCCTTCAGCGCGCCGGACGGCGGAAGCGAGAACGTCAGGGCCATCCTCTCGCTCATGGGAATCACGACCGCTGGAGGTCAAGGGGCGCTGAAAGGCAAAATAATCCGCGCGGCCCATTACAGCGACTGGGGAGAAGCGGAACTGAACGAAATACTTGCCGCGTTCAGAGAGGCACTGAATGAGGCGCGAAAATCATAGCAGCGAAAAGATTGGACGGATAAACGACAATGGATAAAAAATGGAAAGTTCTTGTAACAGAGAAGGTCGGAGAGGCTGGGCTTGATATTTTCAGAAACGCCGCGGAAGTCGAACTTGAAGTGGCGCTCGGACTCACCGACGAAGAAATTACAGAAAAGCTTGAAAGCGCCGACGCGATACTGACGCGCAGCGGGACAACGATGGATGAAAGAAAAATCGAGGCGGGGCGCAATCTTAAAGTCATAGGGCGCGCCGGAGTCGGCGTTGACAACATAGACCTCTCTGCCGCGAGCCGCCGCGGGATAATAGTGATAAACGCGCCGAGCGGCAACACTCTCGCCGCGACCGAGCTTACAATGGCGAATATGCTGGCCGTGGTGCGCAAAGTTCCGCAGGCGTGCGCTTCGCTTCACGCGGGAAAATGGGACAGGAACAGATTCACAGGCCGCCAGCTCAGCGGCAAAAAACTGCTCATCATAGGTTTGGGCAGAATAGGCGGCGAAGTGGCAAAACGCGCCCGTGCGTTTGACATGGAAGTCATTGCCTACGACCCCTATATACCGAGCGCGCGCGCCGAGTCTCTCCACGTTGAGCTCATGAACGACCTGGAGGGCGCCGTCTCTCTCGCTGATATGGTGACGATTCACACGCCGCTGACGGAAGAGACAAAGAATATGATAGACGAGAACATGCTCCGCGTATTCAAGAACGGAGCTTACCTGATAAACTGCGCGCGCGGCGGCATCGTTGACGAAGCCGCCGTGGCCGGCGCGGTGCGCGACGGACGGCTCGGCGGTTTCGCCACTGACGTTTACAGCACGGAGCCGCTCAAAGCTGGACATCCATTTCTCGCGGAAGACATTTCCGACAGAATAGTGATAACGCCTCATATAGGCGCGAACACCCACGAGGCGCAATCCGAGGTGTCGCGGATCGCAGCGCAGAACATGCTGAGCGTGCTGCGCGGGGAGCCGTACAATCACGCCGTCAACCTGCCTTTCATCGAACAGACGCTGAATCAGGATCAGCGCATGTACCTGAACCTATCGCGCAAAATCGGACTCCTCGCAGCGAAACTCGCGCAGGTCCGCGGCTCCGCCGCGCACAAATGCCACGTTACACTGCGCGGCCCGCTTTTTGACGACGAGGAAAAACGTCTGCCGAACAGACTCCGCCCCTACACCATTGCCGTGCTCAGAGGAATGCTTGAAGTCAGCATCGGCACACAGGTCAGCTATATGCTTGCCCCGCTGCTCGCCGGCGACAGGGAAATATCCATCGACGAAAGCTGCGGCGAATCGCGCACATATAAAAATACTATCGGCGTAGAACTGGAAACGGGCAAAGGCCCCGTCTCTCTTCTCGCCACGATAACGGAAGAAGGACGTCAGAGAATAGTGCGTGTCAACGATTACTGGGTCGATTTCGTGCCTGCGGGGAAAATGCTCATCTTCCAGAACCATGACCGCCCCGGCGTCATCGGCAAGATAGGCAGCATCCTCGGCAAAGCCGGCGTCAACATCGCCAACTTTGCTCTGGGGCGCAAAGAGACCAGTGGACTCGCCCTCGGCGCCCTCGAAATAGACGGCGAGACAGACGAGAGCCTCAACGACGAACTCATCAAAAGCGGCGATATGGTATGGGTCGCCACTATAGATTTCACAAAAGCCGGCCGCTGATGAGATTTTTTGTGATTAGACACGGGGAGACTCTGTGGAATGTCGACGGGCGTTTTCAGGGGCAAAAAGACACGGCGCTGAACGAAAAAGGGCTCGCTCAGGCCGCGTCACTCGCGGAGCGTCTCACGGGGCATTCATTTGAATCGGTGCTTACAAGTCCGCTCGAACGAGCCAGAAAAACAGCCGAAATCATCTCGTCGAAATGCGTATGCGGACATTTTGAAATAATAGAGGCTCTTACCGAGATAAACCACGGCGACTGGGAAGGAGCGCTCGCAGCGGACGTCGCGTTAAGATGGCCCGATTTGCTGGACCGCTGGCACAAAGCGCCGGAAACGGTGAAAATGCCGGGCCACGGCGGCGAGAGTCTCGCGGACATATCGCGCAGGGCGGTTCCCGCAGTCGAGGAAGCCGCGGCGAAATATAGAGGCGACGTTCTTTTGGTATCGCACGACGCTGTTATAAAGGTGCTGCTCTGTTACTGGCTCGACGCTCCCCTTTCGAGTTTTTTCAGATTTCAGGTGCCGAACTGCAGCATTACCGTCGTCGAAATAAAAGATGGCATCTCGCCTAGAATGAGCCTTATGGGCGACGCGTCGCACCTTGGGGAAAATTTTGAAAGGCCGGAGCAGAAAGGCTTATAACGCGCTAACCCGAAAACCGGCGGGAAAAACAAAAGAAGCTATAAAAGCGGCGGCTATTCTTATCATTTGCCGGCCGCTTTTTTTCTGTCCGTTGCGCCGCGTTTGCCGCGCGGAATATCGGCCTTCGTTTTTCTTGATTATTTTCCTGCAGGATGTAAAATTCTTGAGTGTGCTGCAAATAATATCATGGGAGGAATTAAGATGGAACTGAAAGGAAGCAAGACCGAGAAGAATCTGATGGAAGCTTTCGCCGGAGAATCGCAGGCCCGCAATAAGTACACCTATTTCGCCTCTGTGGCAAAAAAAGAGGGATATGAGCAGATTGCCGCCATTTTCCAGGAGACCGCGGACAACGAAAAGGAACACGCGAAGCTGGAGTTCAAAGCTCTTTCGGGGATCGGCGGCACTTTGGCCAACCTTCTTGCGGCGGCCGGCGGCGAGCACGAGGAGTGGACGGAGATGTATCCGCGCATGGCGAAAGAAGCGCGCGAGGAGGGCTTTAGCGAAATAGCCGCGATGTTCGAGGGTATCGCCAAGGTTGAGGCGGAACACGAGGCACGCTACCGCGCTCTCGCGAAGAACATCGAAGATGGAACTGTCTTCGCGAAGAACGGCAAACTTTTCTGGAAGTGCCGCAACTGCGGAGCCGTCTTCGAACTCGACAAAGCTCCGGAAAAATGCCCCGTCTGCAAGCACCCGCAGGCCTATTTTGAAATTCAGGCCAAAAACTGGTAACTGCATTAAGCCGGTTGACTCAAATAGCCGCCTTCTGTCGAGGGCGGCTATTTTTTTCGCCGCGAAAAATCACGGCCCTTGACGATGTTAGCGCTTCCGAGCAGCGGCGCCGTTTCCTGCCCGGCACTCTTTGAGTCTGAAAAAATCCCGTTGCATCCGCGCGATTCCATGTCCTATAAAATCAATAACGTTACCGCGCGTCTTAGAAATTTATAGATTCGTCTAAAGCTCCAAAACTTCCATATCGTCCGGCACGTGAAGATTCCCGCTGTAATATTGCCGCCCTTCGGCGGTATAGAGTTCCTTGCGGTTTTTGATGTTTTTATCCTCGGTATGATAGAGCAGCAGATTTTCCGCGCCGAGGCGCTGCGCGAGCTCGCAGGCCTCTTTTACCGTTGAGTGGTGCTTTTCGTAAGGGCGGAACCTGGCGGCCTGCGAATAAAGGCAGAAGGCCTCATGCAGGAGCCATTTGCTGCCTTCGGCATACTTGCGCGCGCACTCGTTATAGGGCTCGTCGCCGCAGCAGGTGAGCTTCGCTCCCCCGCCTAAATCCATAGAGAAGCCGTACTGCTTGGCCTTTGTGGAATGAATGTCGAAAAAGGCCGTTTTTCTGCCGATTATCTCGCGTTCTTCGCCGTCGCCGACCGTTATCAGGCGCAGACGGTTCCCGACGAACGAAACCTCTTTCGCGCCGAGCAGATCGCGCGCCATACGCTCTATCAGCGAAATCACTTCGTCGTGGGCGTAAATTCGCGCCTCGCCGTCGTAAGTGCCGCGGTTCATGTTCTGGCATATCATACGCACCATCCATATTATTCCGAGCAGATGATCGATGTGCTTATGGGTGACGAAGATGTCCCGTATATCTTTCCAGTTTATCCCCGCCTCTTTCAGTCTGCAAAGCAAAGCGTTCCCGCCGCCGCCGTCGACAAGCAGGTATTTCACGCCGTCGTTCAGCACGAAACAGGTGTTGTAGCAGTCAGTAACTGTCGCGTACCCGGTTCCGAGCATTGTAAGTTTCATCACACCGCCGCCTTTTCAACGCGAGTTGTATCTCCGGCGCCGCTTCTCGGCGCTTTTATCTGACAAATAATAATAGCCGTCAAAGACAGATACTGCAAGAAAAACGCCGGTATTCGCCGGAGAAGAGGCGCTCTTTGCCGCTCTGCCGGCGCGCCCGCGCACCGACGCAAAAACGCGCGCGTTTTTGTCCGGCAAAGCCGGCGCGCGTTGCGAAAAGAACTCTTACGCCAGGCGTTCCGCTCACGCCACGCACGGGCGCTGGGAATTTTTCGCCGAGGCAGCCTGGCTTGCTTGCGCGTGACGCTGTCGCGCGGGGAGCAGTGTTTTTTGCCGCGCCTCGATTTTTCCTCCCGCTCCCCCGCTGCTGTCTCTCGCGAGCGCGATTTAAAAAATAAAAAACGGGACGGAGACCATCCGTCCCGTTTCAAGCTTATAAGATTTTAATATTATTTGTTTTCTGCTACGAGCTTCGTGAGATATTCGTCGTCCGCGATGTACGGCAGAGTGATGTGACCGTCGCTGCGTTTCGCGTTGAAGGCTTCGACTGTCTCGATGGCGTGTTCGTTTCTCGCCCACGCGCGTCTTGCCACTCCGTTGATGACATCCCAGCTCATCGACTCAATTATGATTCTGTCTACCCTTTCGCTTCCGTCAAGGACGAGGCCGAAACCGCCGTTGATCGCCTTGCCTGTGCCCACGCCGCCGCCGTTGTGCAGAGCGACGAGGCTCATGCCGCGCGCGCAGTTCCCAGCGAAGCAGTGAATCGCCATCTCGCCCATGACGTTGCTTCCGTCATAAATGTTCGAAGTCTCGCGGTACGGAGAGTCGGTGCCGGAGACGTCGTGGTGGTCGCGTCCGAGCATTACCGGGCCTATCTCGCCGTTGCGCACCATTTCGTTGAATTTGAGCGCTATCTTCATGCGTCCCTCTTCGTCCTGATAAAGGATGCGGCACTGCGTCCCGACAACGAGTTTGTTCTTCTCCGCGTCGCGAATCCATATCCAGTTGTCGTGATCCTGGAAACGGCGCTTCGGGTCGATGCATTTCATAGCGGCATGGTCTGTCTTGATGAGGTCTTCGGGCTTGCGCGAGAGGCAGCACCAGCGGAAAGGTCCGTACCCGTAGTCAAAAAGCAGCGGCCCCATGATGTCCTCGACATAGGACGGGAAGATGAAGCCCTCGTATGTGTTTTCGCCGTTTTTCGCGATTTCTTTGACGCCGGAATCAAAGACGGCGCGCATGAATGAGTTGCCGTAGTCGAAGAAGTAGGCACCTTTCGCGACAAGAGCCTTGATAAGTTCAAAATGTTTTTTGAGCGTCTTGTTCACAAGGCGGACAAATTCGTCGTGGTCTTCGGCGAGGAGGCGCGTCCGCTCCTCGAAGCTGATTCCCTGCGGGCAGTAGCCGCCGTCGTAGACAGCGTGGCAGGATGTCTGGTCGGAAAGCAATTCGATGTTCTTGTCGTTGTCGAGAGCGTACTGAAGGAGGTCGACAATGTTGCCCTCGTAAGCTATCGAAAGCGGCTTGCCATCCGCCATGGCTTCCTCCGCCCATTTGAATGCCTCAGGAAGATCTTTTGTTCTCCTGCTGACCCATCCCTGGCTGTGGCGCGTGTCGATGCGCGACGGGTCAACTTCGGCGATAATCGCCGCGGCTCCCGCTATTTCGGCCGCCTTGGGCTGCGCGCCGCTCATTCCGCCGAGCCCGGACGAGATGAAGAGATGTCCGGCAAGTCCTTTACCTTCCTCAATATGGAATTTTTTGCGCCCTGCGTTGAGCAAAGTGTTGTATGTGCCGTGGACGATTCCCTGCGGGCCTATGTACATCCAGCCGCCCGCAGTCATCTGGCCGTAGTTGGCGACGCCGAGAGCCGTCGCGCGGCGGAAGTTGTCCGGGTCGTCAAAAAGGCCCACCATCAGGCCGTTTGTGAGAATAACGCGCGGCGCCGATGGGTGCGAGCGGAAGAGGCCGAGGGGGTGTCCTGACTGGACTACGAGAGTCTGATCCTGCGTGATTATCTCAAGATATTTTTTGATGAGCAGGTACTGCATCCAGTTCTGGCAGACCTGCCCCGTCTCGCCGTATGTGACAAGTTCATAAGGATAGAGCGCCACGTCGAAATCAAGATTGTTTTCGATCATGACCTGGAAGGCTTTGCCCTCTATGCATTTGCCTTTGTACTCGTCTATCGGTTTTCCGAAGAGCCGTCCTTTCGGGCGGAAACGGTAGCCGTATATGCGGCCGTGTTCCTGATATTCTTTGAGGAACTCCGGCGCGAGTTCCTTATGATACTTCTCGGGGATATAACGCAGCGCGTTTTTCAGTGCCAGCACAACTTCCTTATCGCTGAGAACCTGTCCCCTGTTCGGAGCTCTTCTTATTCCCGGCTCAAACTCCGGCATTTCGGGAAGTCCGTTCGGAAATTCCAACCTTAGTTCAAGCGCCTTTCCTGAAGCGTCATGCATTCCTTATTCCTCCCTGTTGTCTTCTTCGTTTTGTAAATTCGTGTGTCTTATGTAAAAAATCTTTCATTGATTATAACATAACCATAGAACGCGCGCATAAAATAAACGTCAAAAGCTAAGAACTGTCATTTTACACGGCGCCGCCTGCGCAGCATTTTCCCCTTGACTTCACCTGATTTAATATTATACTGAATGAAGATAGATTTTGTAATAGAAAGTATTAAAGCGCGAAAGAGTTCTCACTCTATGCAAACGCTGAATCTAAGTTACATTGTATCACAATCACCGCAACAGCAAAAAACAAAATTAAAGGGGGAAATTCTATGTCAACTCTCAGTTTGGACGGCAAGTCTCTCACACTCCGGGACGTCGTAAACGTCGCCCGCAAAGGTTTCAAGGTCGAAATCGCGCCAGAGGCAAAGGTTCAGATAAAAGAGTGCGCGCGGGCGGTAATCGCGTGGGCCGACGAGGGGCGCGTCGTTTACGGCGTCACAACTGGCTTCGGCGACCTGGCATCTGTTGTCATACCGCGTGACAAATGCCGCCAGCTTCAGGAAAATCTCCTGCTGAGCCACTCGTGCGGCTTCGGCGAGTCGTATCCGGAGGATGTTGTCCGCGCGATAATGCTCCTCCGCATCAACACGCTCTCGCGCGGCTATTCGGGCATCAGCCTCGAAACACTGCAGCAGATGGTCGACTATCTTAATCTCAGGATACTCCCGGTCGTGCCTGTGCAGGGCTCCGTAGGTGCGAGCGGCGACCTCTGCCCGCTCTCTCACGTGGCCATTTCTCTTATAGGCCACGGGAATGTTCTCTATCGCGGAAAACTAATGCCTACGGCAGAGGCTCTTGCGAAGACAGGACTGAAGCCGGCTGAGCTTAATCCAAAGGAGGGACTCGCTCTCAACAACGGCACGACGGTAATGAATGCGGTTGCGGCGCTGTGCATAGTCGACGCCCTGACCATGGAGAAGAACGCCGACATCGCGGCTTCGATGTCGGCCGAGGCTCTTCACGCGGTGCCTTATGCTTTTGACAAACGCACACACGACCTGCGCCCGCAGGCGGGACAAAGCGTCGTCGCGGAGAATATGCGCAGACTGCTCGAAGGAAGCGAAATAGTGGAAACCTATAAAAAGGACCGCGTGCAGGATGCCTACTCTCTCCGCTGCCTCCCGCAGGTGCACGGCGCAAGCCGTGACGCGATCGCATATGTCAAAGAAAAGATAGAAATCGAGATAAATTCAGTCACGGACAATCCGATAATTTTTCATAAGGACGGAGAGGCCATAAGCGGCGGCAACTTCCACGGACAGCCGATAGCCATGGCCATGGATTTCTTCGGCATCGCCGCAGCGGAATTTGCCAGCATCTCGGAACGCCGTACCGCGCGCATGGTTGACCACAAACTCTCAGACCTCCCACCCTTCCTCGTTTCAGAAAGCGGCGTGAACAGCGGTTTTATGATTCCGCAGTACACGGCCGCAGCGTTAGTCTCCGAGAACAAGGTCCTTTCCCATCCCTCGGTAGTCGACTCCATCCCGACCTCTGCGAATCAGGAAGACCATGTTTCAATGGGCGGCTACAGCGCGCGCAAGGCGCGTCAGATACTCGACAACACAAACCGCGTCATAGCAATCGAGATGCTCAACGCGGCTCAGGGGATGGATTTCCGCGCTCCGCTGAAACCCGGGAAAGGCTCCGGCGCGGCCTACGCGAAATTCCGCGAGCATGTGCCGTTCTACGCGAAAGATTGCTTCATGCAGCCGCTGCTGCTTAAATCGCTCGAACTTGTCGAAAAAGGCGAGATTATCGAAGCGGTCGAAAAAGAAATCGGCGCGCTTAAATAAAAGTCCCTTGCGGCAGCTGAAGATCATTAACCTGACATCGGTACGCGACATGAAAAGCGCGGCGCGCAAACCGCAGACAGCGATGGCTCAAACGGGAGCTGCCGCCGCGCTTTCTTAAATTAAAAAAGGAGCTGAACAACGATGGTAAAAAAACTTTACCGCAATATGCGCCTCTTTACCCCCACGGACTCCGGCAGGCCACTCGCAGGGGTGGAACAGGGCAAAGTCCTGGAAATAAAAAAGGCCGCCATGCTGGTTGACGGCGGCGTTATAGAGAAAATAGGCGAGGAGAGCGAAGTTCTCGCGGGACTGTGTCATACCGGCATAGCTGTCGAAAAAGATTTCGGCGGCGCATGCGTCATTCCGGGATTTGTCGATCCGCACACTCATATGTGTTTTGCGAAACGCCGCGAAGACGAGTTCGGAATGCGCTTAGCCGGCGCGACATACCTTGAAATACTCAAAAAAGGCGGCGGCATCCTCTCGTCGGTAAACGCGGTCAAATCTTCAAGCGACGAAGAACTTTTCGAGACCACTAAAAAAATCGCCCTCTCCGCTCTCGCTAAAGGCACAACAGCGGTAGAGATAAAAAGCGGCTACGGACTTGAGCTCGGCCTGGAGCTGAAAATGCTTGAGGTAATAGGGCGTGTCGGCAGAGAGACGCCGCTTGACGTGGTGCCGACATTCATGGGCGCGCACGCTGTTCCGGGCGAATACAAAGGACGCGCCGACGAGTTCGTCGACGATGTGCTCATCAGGCAGATGCTGCCGAAAGTAAAAGAACAGGGCATCGCCGAGTTCTGCGACGTTTTCTGCGAAGAAGGGGTCTTCTCGATCGATCAGAGCCGCCGGCTGCTGAAAGCGGCGAAAGAGCTGGGCTTCGACACTAAAATCCACGCGGACGAGGTAAACGACCTCGGAGGCGCCGGGCTCGCGGCAGAGCTCGCCACACGCTCGGCGGAACACCTTCTCGCCGCCTCGGAAGAAAATCTGCGCGCGATGGGCAAAGCCGGCTCGATAGCGGTGCTGCTTCCCGCTACGGCATACAGCCTTAAAAAGCCTTACGCGAGAGGACGAGAAATTATTGACTGGAACGTGCCTGTCGCGATGGCGACAGACTGCAACCCCGGCTCCTGCTTCTGCGAGTCCGTGCCGTTTATCTTCGGCCTCGGCGTAATGTGCATGAACCTTTCGGTGGAAGAAGCGCTGACGGCGACGACGCTCAACGCGGCCTACGCTGTCAACCGCGCTCATAAGCTGGGCAGCCTTGAAGCTGGAAAACAGGCCGACTTCATTGTGCTTGACGGGGAAAGCCCGACTACTCTCGCCTACCACGCGGGCGCTTCGTCTATCGAGGAAGTTTACAAGCTCGGCGAGCGGGTCGCCTGAACCGATACGCCGTTAATGCACCGGCGCGGCTCGC
>CAYVEQ010000011.1:0-45608 GCA_964450835.1 uncultured Synergistaceae bacterium | reverse complement strand
ATTTTACATGATTCGGGCGGTTTGTCAATAGCCGGACACGGCCGCCGCAAGCCGCAGCTCAAAGAGCGCGGACGGTTTTATAATAAAGAAGAAAGGCGCGCGTGCCTCAGAAAGGTGTGTGAAGATACGAAAGAGCGACAGAATATCCGTTACGCCGCGTTCCGCGCCGCGCGCCGCTGCGCCGCGGCCCTTGCCGCGCTTATGCTGCTTTCTGCTTTTGTCGCGGGCGCGGCCTTCGCGGAAGAAAGCGGCGAGATTTGGCTTGATATATCAAAAGGAGAACACGAGCTGCGCGTTATGTCGGGCGGCGAAACGCTCGCGCGTTTTGCCGTCGCGGTCGGGAAAAACCGCGGGCAGAAGCGCCGCGTCGGCGATATGAGGACGCCCGAGGGAGTTTTTTACGCGGTTCAGGTGCAGGACGCGTCGTCGTGGAGCCACGACTTCCGCGACGGCAAGGGCGCGGTCGCGGGGGCTTACGGGCCGTATTTTGTCCGTCTGAAGACGGGCTGGCAGGGAATAGGGATTCACGGGACGCACGACCCCGCGTCGATAGGAACGGACGCGACGGAGGGCTGCGTCAGGCTCGCGAACGGCGACCTGACGCTTCTCGTCCGCGAGTATATAAAGCCCGGCACGCGCGTAGTGATAAGGCCGTAGCGCGGCACGCCGCGCGTGCGCGGGTTTGCCGTTCGCCGATGACCGCCGCGGAAAGAGGGCAGGCCGCGCGTTCGCGCGCGGGGCCGCGTTTGAGTTTCCTTTCTCCGTTAAGCCGCTCAACCCATCGCAGCGCCGGTGCGGTTTTTGCGCGCTTACGAAAGTGCTGCGTCAGTCAACCCCCGCGGCACGCCGGCGCGGGATTTTTTGACTGCGCCGCCGCGGCCGTTCACTCTGTGCCTTCGGGAGCTGCTTTGACTTTGTCATCGGGGCCGCCGCCGTTTTTTGCCGGAGCCGCGGCCCGCGGACTCCGCGGATTTTCAAAGGCGCGGCAGTCCGAGCAGGCCGCGCGGCAGAGAAAAAGAGCGGTTTTGCCGATGACCGCCCTCTTTCACGCGTTTGCCCGAAAACCGTATATCCGAAGAAAGTCTGTGAATTTGCCGCGCGTCAGATCGCGCCGAGAGCGTAGGCCCACGCGGGAATGGCCACAATCCCGAGAATGGTGGTGGAGGCGACAAGGTCCGCCGCGTATTCGCCGTCCATGCCCATGCCTTTGGCCAGGATGAAGCAGTTGACGGCGCAGGGCATGGCGCTAAGCAGCACCGCGACGCGCACCATGTCGGCGTCGACCGGGAAAAGCAAAAGAGCGCCCCACGTGAGCAGCGGCGTGACCACAAGTTTTATCGCGATGTCGCACCACGCGCCGCGGATTATCGCGAACACGCGGTCAAAGCGGGGCAGGTCGAGCGACCCTCCGAGCGCGAGCAGAGCGACGGCGGTCGCCGCCCCGGAGACGAGCTTCATCGTTTCGTCGAGGACGAAGTGAACCGGTATCCCAGCGAGCGCCGCGACCACGCCGGTGAAGCACGCGACGAGCATCGGGTTTGTAACGAGCCTTTTTATCATCCCCGCGAGCGACCGCGCCGTTATCCTGCCGTTTAACGCGATCTCGCCACCGCCGATTGAGAGTACCTGGTAGAATATCATAATCACCGCTATGAATGTCGAGGCGAGGTGAAGCCCCCTCTCGCCCATCGCGAGCTGCACGACGGGAAAGCCCAGGTAGACGTTGTTCGCGCGGAAGTCGGCGAACACCGAGACGGCTATGCGCCTGTTGTCGCCCTTGTGCACGAAAAAGGCGGCGGCGACCCACGAGATAATCATCGTGAGAAGATATGACATGTTGACGGCAATCAGCATATCGCACTGGTTCAGCACCTCTGCGCCGGAGATGTAGGTGGTGCGGAAGAGCAGAATCGGCAGGATTATCCAGTAAAGAGTTTTCGAGAGGGCGGCGACGTCGCCTTCGCTGTAAAAGCCGCACCGTTTCGCGATGTTCCCGATAGCTATGATGATGACCAGCGGCATTACGAGAAAAAATCCGAACATCGGCCTCTTTCCTTTCTTCTCTCACTAAAGTACTATTATAACGCAAATCGAAGGGCGCGCGCCCGCTGGAGGTTGTGTGATGAAGCATCTGTTAAGGCGCGCCGCGGTCTTTGCGTTCGCGGCGCTGTTGTCGGTTCTTTTCCTCGCGCGGTCGGAGGCCGCGAAGGAGGCGCAGCTCCGCTATTACGCGGTTGACGTCGGGCAGGGGGACTGCTCTCTTTTCGTGCTGCCCGACGGGCGGAACATCCTGTTCGACGCGGGGCCGAGGTCTTCCGCGCGAAAGACCGCGAACTATATCAAATCCTGCGGCGTGAAGCAGATTGACCTTCTCGTCGCGTCGCACCCGCACGAGGATCACATCGGGGGCATGAAAGAAATCCTTTCGCGTTTTCCCGTAAAGCAGATATGGGACTCGGGCTACAATCACGGCTCGAAAATACAGCGCGACTTCTATCAGACGATCAAAGACAAAAAAATTCCCTTCGGGCGCCCGAAGCGCGGCTACTCGGCGAAGATGGGCGGCGTTACGCTGACTGTGCTCGCGCCTGCGACCGTCCTGCGCGGCACGGAGAGCGACGCGAACAACAACGGGCTGATCGTCCTCGTGACATACGGCGATGTCTCTTTCCTGATGATGGGAGACGCGCAGAAAGAGGAACAGAGGACAGTCGCGCCTCTGCCGCGCGCCGCCGTGCTGAAGGCTGCGCACCACGGTTCGGCAAACGGCACCGACGCGGCGCTTCTGCGCGACGTGTCGCCGGAAATCGTGATATTGAGCTATAAGAGGGGCAACAGCTACGGCCACCCGCACAAAGAGGCGGTCGCTGCGATTCGCAAGGCGGGCGTTCTGCGCTTCGACACGGCGGACGGCGCGGTCAGGCTGCGCACCGACGGCAAAAGCGTATTTTACGAGGGAAAGAGAGTGGTCAAATGAGCGCGAAGGAGCTTAAACTTTTTATAGACGGCGTGCATTCGGGCGTCGCGCGGCTGATGCTGCAGGACGGCGCGGTCTTTGAGTTTCCCGCGGCGCTGCTGCCCGAGGGCGCGCGCGAGGGCGGCGGCCTGACGATGCGCCTCGCGCTTGACGGCGCCGGCGATTATAAAGACGAGATAGACTCTCTGCTCGACTCGCTGGGCGATTCGCTTTAACGGCTCGGGGCGGATTTTACGCGAACGGCGGGAGAGCGGCGCAGCGCGAAAGCTGCGCGAGCCGCGCGGGCGGTAACGGGGCGCTTCGCGAGCGGCGTTCCCGCGCGGGTTTCACGCAAACCGGCGCGTCCGCGCTGTTTCCGCGAAAACCGAAAAAAGTGATAAAATCACGGAAGAGCGTGCCGCGCGGCAGTTTTTTCGTTTTGGGAGATGAAATTTCCGTGAAGGTCAACACAAAATATAAATATCTTATGTCCCTCGGCCATTTCTGCTGCGACATAAATCAGGGGGCTCTGTCCGCGGTGCTGCCCTTCCTTATTTTGGAGTACGGCTACAGCTACGCCAAGTCCGCATCTTTGATCATGGTCTCGACTCTCATCGGCTCGGCGGTACAGCCGCTCATCGGCTGGCTCTCCGACAAACGCGACACGACGTGGGCCATTCCGGTCGGCGTCATCATGGCCGGCACGGGAATCGCGCTCACGGGCTTTACCTCGAACTTTCCATGCCTATGCGCCGCCGTCGTCATCAGCGGCACGGGCGTTTCTTTCTTTCACCCGCAGGCGGTGAAGTTCGTCAACTACGCTTCGGAGGCGGACAACAGGGCGCAGAGCATCGGAATTTTCTCCTTCGGCGGGAGTCTCGGCTTCTCGCTCGGGCCGCTTGTTGTCTCCGCGTCGATACTTTCTTTCGGCATGAAGGGAACGGGCGTTTTCTTCCTCATGGCGGCCGCCGGCTGCGCGCTGCTCTTCACGCAGTACGCGAGCCTCGCGGAGCTGGGCGCGGTAAAGGCGCGCGCCGCAAAAAAAAGCGCGGGCGGCGGCAGCGACGACTGGCGCGCTTTCGGGCGGCTCTGCTGCGTCATCTTCGGGCGCTCGATTATAATGTGGGGAATGAACACATTCCTCGCCCTCTACTGGATACACGAGCTGGAACAGTCGGAGGCGGCGGGGAACGCCGCGCTAAGCGCCTACTACGCGATGGGCGCCATATGCACGCTGCTCGGAGGAAGGCTCGCGGACCGCTTCGGCTGCCGCCGGATGGTGAAGCTAAGCCTCGGCTCTTTCATACCGGCGATACTTCTGCTTGTAACAACGCGCAGCGTCTTTATCGCGTCGGCGCTTCTTCTGCCTATCGTGGCATCGCTCTATTTCTCTTACAGTCCTCTCGTGGTGCTCGGACAGCAATATCTGCCCGAGCACGTCGGCTTCGCCTCCGGCGTAACGCTCGGGCTTGCCGTAAGCATAGGCGGCGTGACGGCGCCCGTTATCGGCATGGGGGCTGACCGCTTCGGCCTCACAGCCGCTTTCTGCGCCATGGCCGCAATCGCGGTAATCCCGTTTGCCGCGTCGTTCTTCCTGAAGCCCGCTCAGGGACTGAAAGAATAGCCTGCCTTCTGAAAATAAAAAAAGCGGGAAGCTCCCGGGCTTCCCGTTTTTTTACCGGCGCGCGCGGCCTCTTTCGCCGCTTTTTATCTTTATACCCGCCTTTATTTTTCCTCGCCCTTTGCGGCTTTGCGCGCCGCTCGCTCCTCGCGCATCGCGTATTTCTTCGCGTGCGGGTCTCCGCGCGTCGGAACAATGCAGAAAAATTCGAGAGGTTCGTCCGCGTCGTTTCTGTATTCATGGACAAGACCGCCGGGAACGCGCGTCCAGTAACCCTTCTTCATCGGGTAGGCCGCGCGCCGCCCCGGCTCCTCCTCCACTTCGACGACGCCGTCGCCGCCCAGCGTGAACATAAGGTGGTCCCACTCGTGGACGTGCGCCGGAATCCCGCGGTGCGGCGGCAGAATGAAATGGCGCATCACGTAGTCTTTCCAGACGCCGCCCTCAGGACCGTAAACGGTGCGCTTCTCGATTTCGGGCGCGAGCGCGGAGGCGTTTTGAAGCGGCAGGTCGTATATGGAGCCGTAATTCTTCGCGGGTTCGCTCATAAAAAATCCCCTCCTGCAACAATCCGGCGGCGCCGGAGTTCAGGACGCCGCCGGTCTGCCACGATTATACCAAAATTTTTATTTGTTCTTCAGCGCTTCCAGCCCCGCGCGGATTTTCTCCGGCTTGGCCGGCAGATCTTTGATGCGCACTCCGCAGGCGTCGTGTATCGCGTTGCAGACCGCCGCGTGCGGCGCGGCCATCGGCATTTCGCCTGTTCCCGACGCGCCGAAGGGGCCGAGCGGGCGGGGCGTCTCCACGTGCACCAGCGTGAGGTCGTCGGGGATGTCTTTGATATACGGGAATCCCATGGTGACGAAGTTGTTGTATTTATTCTCGTCGAGGAAGTCCTCGGTGAGGGCGAAGCCGATGCCCTGCGCTATGCCGCCGTACTGCTGCCCGTCGACGACAAGGTAGTTGTTGATGACGCCGACGTCGCCGACTAAGACGAACTTCTCACAGTGCGCCTTGCACGTGTTCATGTCGACGGACACCATAGCGAGGTTGACGGCGAACATATGGAAGCCGAAGGGCTTGCCGAGGCCCGTGTCTTTATCGTTGCCGGAGCAGACTTCTGTCGTGCCGTCCGCGTGAAGTATCCTGGCCTGCGTGTAGCCTTCGTAGAAAGTGGGGATGTTTTCGGCGATCATCTCGTCGTATGTGCGGTATGTGCCGTCGGGTTTGCGCATTGCGTCAAGAAGTTTCCTGCAGCTGTCGACTATCGCGTTGCCGACCATGACCTGGCAGCGGCTCGCCGCGGCGGCTCCGCTGTTCGGAGCTTTCGCCGTGTCGGAGAGCACGAGCCTTATCTGTTCCGGGCGCAGTCCGAGAGGCTTGAGCGCTTCGTGCGCCGTTCCGAGGCAGCCCATGTCCGCGCCCTGTCCGTGATCCTCCCACGTGTTGTAGATGATGACCCCGTCTTTCGTGAGCTCGACGTTGCTCCTCGCTTCGTCCGCGCCGTCGTCGTTTGAGTTGTAGATGCCGATAGAAACGCCGACGCCGTACTTGACTTTGTCGTTTGAGAGTCCGGCCGCCTTTTTCTTCATATCCTCATAATAGGGGCGCGCCTTTTTCATCATTTCGGGAAGAGGGAATACTTCCGGCGCGTAGCCCGAGGGGAAGCAGCCGCGCGGATTCTCCGTGAAAGGCTCCCACTCGAGCAGATTCATCTCGCGGAAGTCGAAGGGGTCTATGCCGCACTTGTTCGCGAGCATATCAATGGCGGTCTCGCCGCCCCAGTAGGTCTGAGGAGCGCCGTAGGCGCGGAAGGCCGCGCTCCAGCGGTGGTTGCTCCAGCATGTGTAGCCCGTGCCGCGCATCTTGTCATAGGCGTACGGAGCAAGGAAGAACTGTCCTCCCTTGTTCGTGAGGTCGTTCGAGGATTCGCTGAAGGGGCCGTGATCAACCCACCACGTCTGCTCCGCGCCGACGAGTTTGCCGTTTTTGTCCGCTCCGACGCGGATATGCATAAGGAACGGGGCGCGCTTCGGCGTGCGGATGTTGTGCTCTTTCATGTTGATGCGCATATAGACCGGGCGTCCGCAGGCCATCAGCGCGATTGCGAGATACGCTTCGTTGGTCGGCGCGACTTTGTATCCGAAAGAGGCGCCCATATTGTTCTCGATAATGCGGATTTTCGACGGCGGCACGCCGATGCCTCGCGCGATCATCATCTGGTGGCGGTAGACGCAGACTGTCTTGGAGTTGACGGTCAGCAGGCCGTTCTCGTCGTAATAGGCGTAGCCGCAGTCCGTTTCAAGCACCATGTGCGGCTGCCGCGAGCTTAAAAATTCGTCGTCAACGACATAGGGGGCGTTGTCAAGCGCTTCTTTCGGGTCGTCGCCCTTCATGTAGACGCGCTTGTTCCACGCGTTCGGCATTCCGTCGTAGCCTTCGATATTATCGTAGACCTTAACGGCGTCGGGGGCCTTCGCCTGATAAATGTCAATAAGCTCAGGCAGAGGCTCGTAATCCACCTTTATCTTCTGCGCCGCGGCGCGCGCGTTTGTCTCCGTGTCCGCGCAGACTATCGCGACGACGTCGCCCCACTGGCGTATTTTATCGCCCTCTTCGACCATTATGCGGCGCTCCCAGCCGTCGGTGAGCGCGGAGTCGCAGCCCACCTGTCCGCGTATGCGGTTGGTGCCCTTAACGTCCTTATAGGTTACGACCTTAAAGACTCCCGGCATCTTCTCTGCTTCGCTGACGTCGATTTTATTCACTTTCGCGTGGCGCACGCCCTCAAGCGCATACGGGTAAGCGAAGAGGAATTCTTCCGGCAGTTTCAGCCTGTCGTCGTCGCCGAAGTCCCACAGCCCCGTCGCCTTATAGACCGCGGAGGGACGCGGGTAGCTGCTGTTCCATAACGAATCGCCGGGCTTGTACATCTTGGCGAGATCTTCGATTTTTTCTTCTCCGCGCAGGATGGCGGCGGCTTTCATCACAGCGTCGACTATCTGCTTGTAGCCGGTGCAGCGGCAGGCCATCCAGTGCTTGCCGAACCAGTCGCGCACCTCTTCGCGCGTCGGGTTCGGGTTCTCGTCGAGAAGCGCCTTGCCGCAGACGATGAAGCCGGGCGTGCAGAAGCCGCACTGAATAGCTCCGCAGACAATCATCGCCCACTGGAGCGCGTGCAGATTCTCCGGCGTGCCTATGCCCTCGATTGTCGTGATCCGCGAGAACTCCGGCACGTTCCTCCAGGGCGTGATGCAGGCGCGCACAACTTTGCCGTTGAGTATGACGTTGCAAACGCCGCATTGTCCGCAGTCGCAGCCTCGTTTCGTTCCCGTCATCTTGAGCTGGTCGCGCAGCACAGTAAGCAGCGAAACGTTGGGTTTGCCGATTACGCGCCTCGGAACGCCGTTGATAATGAGATTCTTGACATGGTAGCTGGCGGCAGCCGGTATCTCTGTCTTTTCCTTTGCCATAGACAATCTCCTCTCTTTTGATAAAATTGCACCATTTTCCCGCGCTGCGGGAAATCCGAAAAGAAAATTATTGCGCGAATTGGAGAGGATGAGAGACTTCGCCTAAAAAGGCGCAGAATGACCTTACCCCTTTCCAATTTGGACGCCTTGCGTCCCGGGAGGCGCGGCGCTTTCGCGCGCACCCTCGCGGGTTTTCACCCGCTGGTCCGGTCTCCATGGCTGACGCTTTAGGAAGCCGGACTCGGGGTTGCAACAATGTTGCAACAAAAGTCAAAACTTTCTATCTGAATCTTACAAAAGTACACAATATTGAGCAATATTTAGTCAAAAAAAGAACACTTATGCACACTTATGATTAGTTCTGTTCATTATAATTTATCCGCGAGCGCTGACATCGCGAACATCTCAATCCGAGGGCAGCGCAAACGGAACAGGCCGGTTACGAAAAAGAGCCGCTCGGCATGCGCGCATTTACGCAGACGGAGTTCCGCGGCAGAAAACAGCTGCCGGGGCTTTGACGGTAACGCCGCGGACAAGGCTGTACGGATGCGCGTTGTGAGGCGGAGGCAGCCGCGCGCTATGCCGCGCGCCGCGGGCGCGAAAAAATCCCCGCGCGCGGTTTCGCGCACGGGGATTTTTTTGTTATCCGGGGCCGGCTTCGCCGTTAAATGAGCGCCATGCGGTAACGTTTTTCGGGGCGGCCGACGCGGCGGTAGGCGTACTCGATAACCACGCGCTCGTTAAGCGTCAGGAACTCAAGGTAACGGCGCGCGGTCGAGCGGGAGATGCCGAGGCGCTCCCCCACTTCCTGCGCGGAGAAAGTCCCGCTGTTTTCTTTGAGGAAGCTTTCGACGTCGTTCAGACACTTAAGCTGAAGACCTTTCGGTATCGCGCGGTTGTTCGCCCACGAGGGGTCGCGTGTCTTCATCGCGACAAGAGCGTCTATGTCCTCCTGCTGCCACGGGCTTGTGCGTCCGGTCAGCGAGCGGTGGTAAATCTGATAATTTTTGAGGGCGGCGCGAAGGCGGTCGAATGAAAAGGGCTTTACGAGAAATTCAAAAACTCCGGCGCAGATGGCGCGGCGCACAAGCTCCGGGTCGTCCGCAGAGGAAACGACAATGTAGTCCGCGCGCGGGAACTCTTTGCGCAGCGCTTCAATACCGTCGAAGGCGCTGAAATCTTTAAGATACAGGTCGAGCAGGACGAGATCCGCCGCGGCGCTTCTCATGACCTCGAACATCCGGGAGCCCGTTCCCGCTTTTTCAAGCAGCGCGAACGAAGGGTCGCCGTTTATGACCTCGGCGTATAATTTCTGAAGAAGCGGATCCGACTCCGCTATGAGGACTTTCAATTTCCGCGTGACACCGCACCCCCTCGCCTCTTTTTTCGCCGCGCTCTCCCGGCGCGCCGGAAGAGCATGCACCGCGCGCCCGCGAAAACTTTTTCCCTGCGACGGAAGCCGCGGCCTTTCGCCTGACGTCCGCCCGCGGCAGCCGCGATTTTGCGGAAGGGCGAAGCTGTGGTATTTCCCGATTTTCCCGTATTTGTGATTATAACGACTAAGTTGTTTTCGGTCAATCAAAGCGCGGAGCGCGGCAGCCGCGAAGCGGCGCGAGGCGGCATCGGGCAAAGCTCGCGGCGCGGGCGGCGCAGGTGTACCGGACAACGCGCGGGGAGCGCGCGCTCGTATATAATAGAGACGCTGAAATTTACGGGAAAGAGGTGCCCTTTATGGCTTTTCAGATTTGGAACCCGGGCGAGTACAGGCGGTGCGCGGACTTCGCGCCGGACACGGAACGTGCCGTGCTGGAGCTGCTTGAACCCAAGGCCGGAGAGAGGATTTTCGACCTCGGCTGCGGCGCGGGGATTCTCGCTAAGGAGCTTGCGGCCGCAGGCTGTACGGTCACGGGCGCGGACTCAAGCCGCGAGATGGTAGAGGCCTCGCGCGCGGCGGGAGAGGACGCGATGCTCGCGGACGTGCTGAGCCTTGAAACGAAGGAAAAGTTCGACGCCGTCATAAGCAGCGGCGCTCTTCACTGGATGCCGGACCATTACGCCGTCGTCCGTCTCGTCTGGAACCTGCTGAAGCCCGGCGGCCGCTTCGCCGGCGAGTGCGGCGGCGAGGGGTGCGTGAGGGCAATCCGCGAGGGCATGAAGATTGCGTTAATCAAACGCGGCCTCGACTACCGCGCGCGCAACCCGTGGAAGTTTCCCGCGCTCGGCGGATTTTCCGACATTCTCGAAAATCAGGGCTTCAGGGTGAAGTTCATCGCTCGCGTCGACCGCCCGACGCATCTCGCGCACGGCATGAGACAGTGGCTTGAGCTTTTCTCGGCGAGCCACACCGACGGTTTTACCGCGGAGGAAAGAGAATCTTTTTACGACGAGGTGGAAGCCTATTGCCGCCCTGTGCTTTACAGCAAAAAGAACGGATGGTTCGCCGATTATGTGCTGCTCAGGTTCCTCGCCGTGAAGCCGGAGGAACGCGCGTAGAGGACGCGCGGAACAGCGCGTGCCCGCGCTGCCGGCGCGCGGGCTGATTTCTGATTTTCTCCGGCGCGGCGAAAGCGCGCGTTTTCGCTCCGAAGGCAAAAAAAGCGGCGGCTGATTGCCGCCGCTTTTTGTTTTAATTTTTAGCGCGCCTTGCTTTGCCCGGCGCGTTCATCGCGCTTTCCCGCGCGCGAAGCAAACGGACTCTTTTACAGCGCCGCTTTCGCTCCGGCCCGAACCGCCGCGATGATTCCGCCGATTTCCTCTTCTTTCATTTTTACATTGAGGCCGAACATGGCCGCCCTCGAAAGCAAAGACTCCGCCTGCGCCATTGTCTCGGGCATATATGACGGTGTCCTGTTGCCGAAGTATTCGCGCTCGCCCAGCTCCTGCAAAGCCTTCCAGTGTTTGGCGTAGTGCCATGTGTTGTCCGCGATTACCGCGCAGCCCGCGGCCTTCTGAAATTTCCGCGCGGCCTCCGCCGTCGGCAGCATGAATATAACGTGGGTCGCCGTGTCGCCCTCCGCGTCGTGCATCGGGCGCGGCGTAAGCCCCGCCTCTGTCCCCGCGTCGATTATTTTTTTCTTGGCGGCGCGCATTGAGGCAAGCGCGCCGGGGAGTTTCGAAAGCGCCACGACGCCGAGCGCCCCCTGCAGCTCGCTTATTCTGAAGTTGACTCCGAGGCCGAATTTCCCCTCCGCGCCGCGGTCGTGTTCTTTGCTGTGAATGTGGCCGTGGTCGTGATAACAGTCCATGCGGAACCACGTGTCGCGGTCGTTCGTAAAGACCATGCCGCCCTCGCCGACCGTGAGAGTTTTGTTCGGGTCGAAGCTCCACGCGCCGCAGTCGCCGATTCCGCCGAGGGCGCGGCCTTTGTATGTTCCGCCGACGACCTCGCAGGCGTCCTCGATTACCGGTATTCCGTATTTTTTGCCGAGCGCGGTGAATCTGTCCATGTCCGCCGCTACGCCGAACATATGAACGGGCATTATCGCTTTTGTGCGCGAAGTTATGAGCTTTTCCGCCGAACCCGCGTCGAGGCTCAGCGTGCCGTCTATGTCGCCGAGCACCGGCACGGCGTCGCAGGCGACTATCGCCTCCACTGTCGCGATGAAGGAGAAGGGCGTCGTGATTACCTCGTCGCCCGGCTTTACCCCGACGCCTTTGAGCGCCGTGATGAGCGCCGCCGTGCCGTTTGAAAGGGCAAGCGCGTATTTCGAGCCCGTTATCGCGCGGGCGGCCGCCTCAAACTCCTCGGCGCGGTATATCCCGCCGCGCGATGCGTGCGAGCCGTAACGGTGGATCATTCTGCGCTCGATGACGTCCGCGGCCGCCGTTATCTCTTCTTTGCCAAAAATTTCGGGTCCCGCCATTTTTACCGCTCCTTTGTTATTCTTCTGTAAATGTCTTCGATGTACGCGGGCGTCGCGATCTCGCGCCAGTTGTCGCCGAAGCAGCTGTGCCAGAGCTTTTCCATGCCGAGCGCCGTCTTGACCATCTTCGGTATGTCTTTTTCGTCTATTCCGTAGCCGGACGCTTTCGGCTTTTCGCGGCCGTTTACCGAAAGGAAGTGCATCGTGTCGGCGTATCCCTCGGGGTAGACGTCTTCAAGAGCGCACATCGAAATGGTAACGGCGACGCTGTGCGGCAGGCGAGGCCCGCTGTTGCTGAGGCCGTATGAAACGGCGTGAGCCGCGCCGACGCGGCCGGAAACGGAGCTGCTGCCGCCCAGGACGGAAGCTATCGAGGATTTGACCGCGAGTTCCTCGCGGTATTCGTCGAGATTGCAGCTGAGGACTTCTTTGGCAAGAGCGAAGCCCAGGCGCGCGTCCTCAATTCCCTCGGGCGCGCTTGTCTTGCTGGTCATTATCTCGTAGTGGTGGAAGTAGCAGTCCATCATGGTGTAGAACCTGTTGAACGAGGGCGCGCCGCTCGTAACCGAAGGGTCTATGACGGCAACGGCGGCCTCGGTGTATTTGTTGTTGATGCCGAGTTTTTTCTCCGGCCCGCGAAGCACGGCGATCGGCGTAATCTCGGCTCCCGTGCCGGTGAGCGCCGGCATCACCCAAATGTCCGCGCCCTTTGCCATGTCGAGGCCGTATCCCTGATAGACCTGGGCCGGCTCGGGGTTCGCGAGGCAGATCGCCGTCGCTTTGGCCAGGTCCATCGTCGCTCCCCCGCCTATGCCGACCATTGTGTCGGGCTCTTCGGGCAGGGCCTTCACCAGCGAGCGCAGAGCATCGACGTCGCCAGTCCGCGGCTCCGAGAGCGAGGCGTCGAACTCAAAGAGATTTTTTTGCGCGAAGAGGCGCTCGAAACGGGGCTGGCTTTTCAGCGCTTTGTCGACGACGAAGAAAGGCTTTCTGCCCTCTTCGGACAGCATCCGCAAAAGATCTGAAACGCCGTCCTCGGAAAGCACGACGCGCGTATCCACCGGCGTTTTCCACCAGGGCTTGAGCTTCACAAATTCTTTTATGGTTTTCGGGATGTTCATCATTCTCTGCTCCTTTTCTGATTTCCGGTTGAAACGGCGCGGGAGCGCCGGCACGGCAACGCGCCGCGTCTTTTAAAATTATACCCCCGCCCCGCTGCCCGAGGCCGAGAAATATTTTTCGATTTTCACAAGATCGTCGGGCGTGTCTATCTCTATCGTGTCGCGCGCCGCCCGAACGCACTGTATCGCGTGTCCGCGCTCGAGCACGCGCAGCATTTCGAGGCTCTCCGTCTTTTCAAGCGGCGTCTGTCCCGACGAGGCGAAGTCAAGCAGGAAATCCCGCCGCCAGCCGTAGGGGCCGATGTGCTTGTACCACACGCCGCCCCCGCAGCGCGGGTAGGGAATCGGAGAGCGGCTGAAATAAAGGGCGCGGCCTTTCGCGTCGAAGACGGCCTTGACGACGCTCTTGTCGTTTACTTCTTCCATGCGCTCTATGCGCTTTACAAGCAGAGCGAGCATCACGGACGGGTCGGCGTCAAGCGCCTCGACCAGCGGGTCTATCATGTCCGCGCCGACAAGCGGGTCGTCGACCTGGACGTTCAGCACGTAGTCGGAGGGCACGCGCTTTGCCACGTAAGCCACGCGGTCGCCGCCGCTTGGCAGTTCCGGCGGCGTCATCACCGCCTCGCCTCCGCGGCTTTCGACGAGAGAGGCTATCCGTCCGTCGTCCGTGGCCACTATCACTCTGTCGACGCCGGCGCATTTTAAGACATTTTCCAGCACGCGGACGACGAGCGGAACGCCCGCGATTTCAATCATCGGCTTGCCGGGCAGCCGCGTGCTGGAATACCGCGCCGGTATCACCGCAAGGGTTTTCATTCTCTTTACCTCCCGAGAGCGGCCGCGCGATGCGGCCTTATCTAACGTGTTTCCAAAACGTAAATTGTCCAGCGCAGCGACTCCGCCTTCCTGCAGGCGTTATAGTCGCCTTTTAAGTAAAGATTTTTGAAGGCGACGGATGAACCCGCCTCGATTACGGTCTTTTCTATGTAGACGTCGCCCGTCTCCCGCCGCCGCCCGTCGAGGAAAGCAAGCGCCGCGTTAAAGAGCACGGCTCTGTCGCCGCGGTTGACAACGGTTACGCTCACGCCCGATTCGGAAAGGCGCAACCCTCTGTAGGTGAGCGGCTCACCTCCGGGAATGTAGCCTCTCTTCGAGAAAGCCGAAGCCGCGCCGCAAAGCATAAGAACGAGCGCGGCGGCAAAAAAGATTTTTTTCAACACGACACCTCCGCTCCCGGCCCTCAAGGCCGCCGGAAATTATTATAGCCGAAAAGAAGCGGCGGGCGAAAGACGGGCGCTCACGCCGCGCGCAAAATTCTGACACTGCGCGCGCTGCCGGACAACAGAGGCCGCCGCAGCTGATTTTTTTAGGAGGAGTAACGACGGGCGCGTCTAAATTTTTCTCCGGCAAAAGCGCCGCTGCTCCCGCTGCCGGCTGTTCCCGCGAAAAGCCGCGGCGGCTCCGCACGGTACGCGGAGGCGCCGCGCAAAGGGCGGGCTTCGCGCGTCTTGAAACCCCGTCAAAAAAGCGGCGGCCGTCCGGCCGCCGCGCAATTCGTAACTTTATCTTATCTTATGAAGTTGGTGTAAATACCGGCTTCGGGCGCGGGCGCGGCGATTCCCGCGGCGCGTCCCGCCTCTATGCACTTCAGCAGCCACGCCATATTGCGCCCCAGATTACGCATCGTCTGCAGGCCTTCGGCGTCTTGGAGAACTTCTTCCGGCTCGTTGCCGTGCACCTGGTTCCAGTAAGTGGACGAAACAAGCGGCATGCAGTTGATCGTGAAATATTTGTTGAGCCTGTCAAAGGCCGCCGTCGCCCCGCCCCTGCGGCATGAAACGACGGATGCCCCGAGTTTGCCCGTGAGCTTTTTCCTGCCGGCAAAGAAAAGCCTGTCGAGGAAGGCGCATATCTGTCCGCTCGGGCCGGCGAAATAGACCGGCGATCCCGCGACCAGCGCATCAAATTCGTCAAGACGCGCGATTGTGTCGTTCACAATATCATTCTGCACGCACTTTCCCAGCTTCGCGCAGGCGCGGCAGTCTATGCATCCGCCTATCGGGGCTTTGCCAAGCCACAGTATTTCAGACTTCACCCCGCATCCGCCGAGAGCCGCCGACACTTCTTTAAGCGCGGTATAAGTGCAGCCGCGCTCGTTCGGGCTGCCGTTTATAAGAAGAACTTTCATCAAAAACCGCTCCCTTCCGGAAAAATACGCGCTGGCGGAGGCTTGGCCGCCTTCGCGGCGCGACGGCAAGATTATACTATTTAACCGCCGCGCACGGCGAAAAAAATCCGGCCCGCCGGAGGAAGGCCGCGGGCCGGGATGTGTGGGGTGTGGTGTTGCGTCTTGCCGGAGGAGCTTTATGCTGCCGCGCGGTGCAATCGCGCGTTATCCGCATTGTAATTCGTTAAAGGCCCGCCGCGAGCTTCGCGTTCTTTTTCGCCGTCCGTATGGGCTCTGCGGAGCGTTGGTGCGCCGGCCCGCGGGCAATTTTTCAAGAGTTTTTTCAGACGGCGGTTTTACCGCATTCTTTTCATCTCTTGCATTAGCATCCGCTAACCAACGTGGATATAATAAGTTAGCGCTTTCTAACTGTCAAGAGGCGATTTTAATTTTTTTTTTGAAATTTCACGAAAAGATCCGGCCGCCGCGCTCGCTCGCGAATGACCGCGCGCCGCGCGCCTGAAAAAATTTGCGCGCGGGGCTGCGGCGCGTGAAACCGCGGTTCTCGCCCGAAAGAGCGAAACGCAGATAAGCTCCGCTCAAAAAGCGGAGCGCTGCGCGCTTGAAAAATTTTTTTTCGCGCGTGTGATTGACGCCCCGCCGCTCGAAGCGCCTTTCAAAAAGTAACCCCGCCCGCGTGAAGCGGCCGGACGTTACGCGACGAGACGCTCCCGGCGCGCCTTTCACGAAGGACGCCGGCCTCCCGCTGGCGGTTTGAGCTGTATAATCATCTTACACAGATTGCAAGGAGGATAAAATATCATGGCCGCAATGCCGGCGAGCATTTTTAACGACGTTATCGGGCCCGTGATGCGCGGGCCATCCAGTTCTCACACCGCAGCATCGGCGCGCATCGCGGAAATCGCGCGCATGTCGCTCGGCGGGACACCTGCGCGCGCCGTCGTGGATTTTGACGTAAACGGCTCTCTTGCCGCCACTCACGAAGGACAGGGCGCCGATATGGGACTGGTCTGCGGCTTCGCTGGCGTTCCGCTGACTGACGAGGGCGCGGAGAATTACCGCGCTATCTCGAAAAAGTCCGGCATGGACGTGGAGTTTCGCGTTTACGACTTCGGCGCGAAGCACCCGAACACCTACAGGATAGAGCTGACGTCGCGCGGCGGCGTGACGCGGCGATGGGAAGCTCTCTCAACCGGCGGCGGCATGATTGAGATGACGCGCTTTGAAGATTTCCCCGTTTCGATACGCGGGGATTTTTACGAGGTTCTTGCGATTTTCGACAAAAGGCGTGCGGAGGCGGGCTTAGGATGCGGGGCCGATTTCGCGCGCGTCGAAGAACGGGGCGGAATGTCTTTGCTTTCGCTTAAATTCGGCGCGGAGCCGGACAGAGATGCTCTTTCCGCTCTTTTGAGAGACTCGGGCGCGGCAGAGGTGATTTTCGTCGACCCTGTGCTTCCGACGCTTTCGCGCGCCGGCTGCTCTGTTCCCTTCTCCACCGCCGAGGCGGCTCTCGCGTGGAACGACGGGAAAAATCTCGCGATGTGGGAGCTTGCCGCGGAGTACGAGGCCTCGCGCGGCGGCGTAACGCGCGCGGAGGTTTTCGACAGAATGTCCTCTCTCGTTGAAATTATGGAAAGGTCTCTCGATTTCGGCCTCTCCGGCACGGATTACAAGGACAGGATACTCGGCCCGCAGGCGCGGCTGATTGAGCCGGCCGCCGCTTCGGGAGCGCTCCTTCCCTGCGGGCTGCTCAACGCGGTCATTAAGTCCGTCACGGCGGTGATGGAGGCAAAGAGCGCGATGGGCGTGATTGTGGCGGCGCCTACCGCGGGTTCATGCGGCTGTCTGCCGGGGACCGTCATCGGCGCTGCGCGAGCCCTCGGCAAAAGCAGGGACGACGTTACGCGCGCTATGCTCGCTGCCGGACTTGTCGGCGTTTTCATAGCGGAAGGTGCGACCTTCGCGGCGGAAGTCGGCGGTTGCCAGGTGGAGTGCGGCGCCGGCTCCGGCATGGCGGCGGCGGCGCTTGTGCAGCTCATGGACGGGAGCGCGAGGCAGTGCGCGGACGCGGCCTCGATGTCTTTGCAGAACATCACGGGCCTTGCCTGCGACCCTGTCGCGAGCCGCGTAGAAGTCCCCTGCCTCGGAAAGAACGTCATGGGCGGCGCTAACGCCCTTTCCTGCGCCAATATGGCGCTTGCGGGCTATGACAAGGTCATTCCTCTCGACGAAACGATAGCGGCGATGTACGACGTCGGAACAAAACTCCCGTCCGAGCTGCGCTGCACCTTCGGCGGCCTCGGAAAAGCCCCGACGGCCCGCAAAATTGCCGAGCGCCTCGAGAACGCGGCGCGGTAAATTTTTTCTCTCGCGGCTCCTCCCCTTCGGACGAAAAGCCGAAGAAACAAAAAAACAGCGCCCCGCCATTTAAGCGACGGGGCGCGTTTTTTCTTTTC
The DNA here is from genome assembly GCA_964450835.1 of uncultured Synergistaceae bacterium. Classification (GTDB taxonomy): domain Bacteria; phylum Synergistota; class Synergistia; order Synergistales; family Synergistaceae; genus Caccocola. The sequence goes on along the minus strand of CAYVEQ010000011.1, from coordinate 27,927 downwards.
GCGCGGACGCGAAGCCTTTTGTAACGCTGGCAAAAGGAGCGAAGTCCGCGAGGCCGGCCCGGACGGCGGGGCGCTGATGCAAAGAGAGGGACGGATAAAACGCTACATCTCGCGCGCGATATTTTTGAGCCGCATGCCGCGGTTGAGATTTTTTGTCTTTCCGCGCAGCCGCCGGCTTTACGCAAAAATCATAAGGCCCGGCGAATTTCCCTCCGGGCCCTTTATCGTTCCGCTGCCGCGTTTTTCTATTTTTTATATTCCGTTACTGCTTCGGCGAGTCTGCGCAGCCCTTCGTCGGCAGTCGCTGGGTCAACCTTCGCGAACGAGAGGCGGAAAGCGCCGCGCCCGTCGCGCGCCTGGTCCGCTGTGTAGAAGGCGCTGCCCGGTATTATGCCGACTTTTTTATTTTCGACGGCAAATCTCGCGAAGGCCGTCATGTCGCCGATGAAGTCCGCCTCGCACCAGACGAAGAAGCCGCCTTTCGGATGGTTAGACCTCACTCCGAGCGGCGCCAGATGTTTTTCAATCGCGCGCATCATTCCGTCGCGGCGCTTACGGTAGGCGCCGCGCAGGAACTTCACGCGGCCCGCGAAATCCGTCGACGTGAGGTAATCGCAGACGCCCTTTTGCAAAATGGCCGGGCGCGTCAGCCCGGCGCTGACGCGGAGAGCGTTGAGGTGCGGTATTATCGCGTCGGGAACGACGAGCCAGCCGCAGCGTATTCCGGGCGCGATGAGCTTTGAGAAGCTGTTTGAGTGGAGCACGCGCTTGTCGTCCCCCGCCAGTTTCAGATAGCTAAGAGGAGGCTCCCCGTCGTAGCTCAGGTAGTGGTAAGGGTCGTCTTCGAATATCGGTACGTCATGGCGGCGGGCGATTTCGAGAATCGCCTCGCGCCGCGAAAGCGGCGATGTGCGCCCGCTCGGGTTCTGGAAGTTCGGTATTGTGTAGAGAAAACGCGCGCCGCGGGTTTTGAGCAGTTTCTCGAATTCTTCGGGAATTATGCCGTCGTCGTCGGAGGGTACGCCTACGCAGTTCGCCCCCTGCTTGCGGAAGGTCAGCAGCGTTTCGGTGAATGTCGGCGCCTCGACAAGCACTGTGCAGCCGGGGTCAATCAGCGTCTCGGCGACCAGCTCGATTGCCTCCCCCGCGCCGTTCGTGAGCAGGATATTGTCACTTGTTACCCAGTCGGGGGCAAGGCTGTCCGCTTTCATCCTCTCCGTTATCCAGTCGCGCAGTCCGCGGTAGCCGTAGTCCTCTTTCGCGTAGCCAAGCAGCGACAGGTCGTCGAACATGGCCGCGAAGGCTTTTTTCAGCTCCTCCGTCGGGTAGAGGTCGGCGGAGGGCTCTCCCGCAGTGAGGGAAATCGCCTTGTTCTTTATCGCGAGTTTTATCATTATCCCTATTTCAGTCGGGTCGAGCCGTTCTTTCGCCATTGTGCTGAGCTGATACCTGAAGTCATATCCGCCTGTCATGCCTTACCCCTCCGTTAAAAATTTTCCGCGGCAAACGTGCGCGTCCGCGCCTCGCGCGCGGGATGTTGTATTTTTTTATTATAACTTACAGGCGCGCCCCTCATTCGATATGCCTTCCGTGCGCGGACCGCGCGGGATTATCGCGCGAAGAGCGCGGATCCCGCGCGTTTTTTTATTTTTTGAATACTTCCGTGACTCTGTCGAGTATGCCGTTTAGCTGCGCAATCGCGACGCCGTAATTGGTTATCGGGACCTGCGCCTCGTTCGCCTCGATTATGCGGGACATGAGCTGCTTGCGGGTGAACATGCAGCCGCCGCAATGGAGTATCAGCGAGTAGTCTTTCAGATTTTTCGGGAAATCCTGCCCAGTCGAAATGTCGACCGCAAGCGGCTCGCCCGCTTTCGCGCGCAGCCAGCGCGGCAGCTTTTCCCGTCCGATGTCCTCGTTAAGCGGCGCGTGCGTGCATGCTTCGGCGACGAGCACTCTGTCGCCCGGGCCGAGTTTCTCTATCGCCTTCGCGCCTTCGACGAACACGGAAAGCTCGCCTTTGGCGCGAGCCATTATTATGGAGAACGACGTCAGCGGCACTTCGCGCGGCAGAGCGGCGTTTACCGCGGCAAAAACCTGCGAGTCGGTTATGACGAGCGCGGGCGGTTCTTTGAGGGCAGCGAGAGCCTCTCTCAGGTTGCCCGCCGTGCAGACAAACGCGGAGCCGCCGTTGTCGAGTATGTCGCGTATCACCTGAACCTGCGGCAGTATCAGCCGCCCTTTCGGCGCCTGTATGTCCTGCGGCGCGACGAGCAGCACGTTGCCGCCCGGAGCAAAGAGGTCGCCCGTCAGGGCCGGAGCCTCGAAGTCGGAGGGAGCGTTCTTTACTATCGCGGAAAGAAGTTTCGCGCGGTCGCTTTTTCTCTTTGCCGAGAGCGCCGTGAAGGGAATGCCGAGCGCCGCCTCAAGATGCGCGCGCAGTTCTTCCGCCTCTTTTCCCGATATTGTGTCCGCTTTGTTGAGCGCGCCGATGACTGCGGTCTTTCCCGCGCGCAGCTCGCCGAGCCACACGCGCTCGCGCGACAGGTCGCCCGCATCCCCCGCCGCTATCACGAGCACGGCGAGGTCTGTGCGTTTCATCATCTCTTTTGTACGGCCGATCCTAAGCTCGCCCAAGCCGCCCTCGTCGTCGAGGCCCGCCGTGTCGATTACCGCAATCGGCCCGAGCGGCAGAAGCTCCATGCTTTTTATGACGGGGTCTGTCGTCGTGCCGGCCTGTTCCGAAACAAGCGCGGTCGCCTGCCCCGTGACAAGATTGATGAGGCTTGATTTGCCCGCGTTGCGCCGTCCGTAGAAGGCTATGTGCAGTCTGTTTGAGCGGGGCGTGTCTGTCAGCGCCATCCTGATGCCTCCTTTATTTTTTCGAGACAGCGGCCTTTACCGTCACGCCGCTGATTTTGCCGAGCGTGCCGGTGAGCGCGCTTATCTCGTCCGTAGTGCCGTCGAGCACGACCGATATGACAGCTATGCCGCGCTCGCGGTACGGTATGCCGAGCCTGCCGACGATAAGCCGGCTGTATTTATGGAGCGTCTCGTTGACGTCGTGCGCGCGCTCCGGATCCTCCACGATTATCGCGGCTACGCCGATTCTGTTCTCTTCCATGCCGTAACCCTCCCCGAATATAAAACGGGCCTTTCCTCGAAGAAAAGGCCCGTCTGTTTCTTTGCCGCGCTTTTCCCCGCCCGCGGATAATTCCCCGGGAACGGAATGCGTTTATAATTATAGCTCACGCCGCGCCTTTTACGTCTCGCTGCGGCAGCGGATATTTCGCTTTGTCGGCTTCGTCCAGCTCTTTGTAAAATTCTTCGATTTTGGCGAGAATGTAACGCCGCTTTTCCTTTTCGCCGAGTCCTTCGGGAAGTTTCGCGGGGTCTATCGGCTCTCCGAAAGTCACGGTGAGTTTGCGCGGGCGCGGGAAGCGCATATGCGGGGCAAGAGCGCGCCATGTGCCAGCGGCGTATGTCGGTATCACCGGCGCGCCCGTTTTGAGCGACATTATGGCGACGCCGCCCTCAAGAGGCTGAAGCCGCCCGTCCTCCGTCCTGTGTCCCTCGGGGCAGATGAAGACGTTGTAGCCATCTTTCAGAAAGCCGATGACAAGACGCAAGAGTCCCGCCGCGCTGTTTTTGTCCTCGGGCGTGACCGGAACGGAGCCCATCGCGCGAAGATAGGCGCCGAAGAGAGGAAAGGAGAAAAGTTTATCCCACGCGATGAACTTTACGTAGCCCGGATAGAACGCGTAACCCACGACAGGCGGGTCGAGATAGCTCGCGTGGTTCGAGGCGATGATAACAGGGCGGTCTTTCGGTATCTTTTCTTTGCCGTAGACCGAAAGACGGTGATAGAATGTGAAATACAGGGTGACAATCCAGCGGGTTATGAAGTAGACCCAGTTTCTCTCTGATTTCATGTCGGCTTCCTCCTAACGCGGTTCTCTTGAAAGGATAGCGCAGCGAAGGAAGGTTGACAAGCGCGGGAGGCGCGTCATGGCAAAAGGCGCGGAAGAAAATAAGAAAAAAAAGGAAAGCGCGGGCTTCGGGCGGACGCTCGGACACGACTTCTTTCTCGGATGCGTCGCGCTGCTGCCGCTCGCGCTGCTTGGCTTTATCTTTTACTATCTCGTCTACCTCTGCCAGACGACGGGCGCGCTCATCTTCGGCCTCACGCAGTCGCGCCGCTCGACGGCCCTTATCATAATTTTCATAGCGGCCCTGCTCGTCTATACGGGGCGCAAAATCAGACGGCACGAGCGCTCTCTTTTGAGTCTGCTCGAACAGTTCGTGATTGCCAAAATTCCCGTAGTCGGCGGCTGGTACGAAACCTTCCGCGACATTCTGCAAACCTTCACGGCAAGCGGCGGATCAAACTATCTCGGCACCGTCAGGATACCTGTCGGCAGGGGCTACATCATCGCCTTCGTCTCAAAGCGCGAGGAGACGGAAGAAGGCGCGCGTCTCACGGTCTTCGTGCCGACGTCGCCGAACCCGACGTCGGGCTTCGTCCTCTTCTTCGACGAGAAAGACGTCGAGTATCTTCCGATTTCTCCGGAGAAAGCCTTCACGATGATAATCTCGCTCGGCGTAAAATCGTGAGGAAATCGCGCGCGAATAGACGGCACTCCGATATTCCGTGTATAATTTGAAAGTAACCTGATAAAGCAAAAAAGGCCCCGCGGGCCATATCACAGGGAGGTCATCATTGTAATGGAACAGATTCGCAACCTTAATCAGCTTCTTGAATACGCAAAAGAAGTCGGACCCATGAAAATCAGCGTCGCGCGCGCCGAGGACGCCGAAGTAATGGAGGCCGTCGAAAACGCGCGCAAGGCCGGAATTGCAAACGCGATTCTCGTCGGCGACGAAGATAAAATCAAAGAAGTCGCGGCATCGATGGGAATAGACCTCGCCAATTACGAAATAGTCGACGAAAAGGGCGGAGAGGCCGCGTCGGCCCTCAAGGCCGTCGAGCTTGTATCGGGCGGCAAAGCGCAGATAGTCATGAAGGGCATGGTCGCCACGGCGAACTTCCTGCGCGGCATACTCAACAAGGAAAAGGGCCTGCGCAGCGGAAAAACTCTCTCTCACGTCTACATCCACGAGGTGAAAGGCTACGACCGCATCTTCTTCGTTTCCGACCCCGCCTTCAACATGTATCCGGACATCAAGGCCAAGATAGACATCGTAAAGAACGTCGTCGAACTCGCCCACGCTTTCGGCGTCGCCTGCCCGAAAGTCGCGGCGCTCGCCGCTGTCGAAGTGGTCAACCCCGATATGCCGCCGACAATCGACGCGGCGCTCCTTACACAGATGAACCGCCGCGGCCAGATAAAGGGCTGCGTCATCGACGGCCCGCTCGCCCTTGACAACGCGGTATCGCCGCACTCGGCGCAGCACAAGGGCATCAAGTCCGACGTCGCCGGCTACGCTGACATACTCCACGTGCCGAACATCGAATCTGGCAACATCCTCGCGAAGTCGATAGTCTACTTCGCGGAGAACAAAACCGCCGCAATCGTCCTCGGAGCGAAGGCGCCCGTCATTCTCACAAGCCGCGCCGACTCTCCCGAGACGAAGCTCCTCTCAATCGCCACGGCCTGCGCTCTCGCGGCGCACCAGGCGAAGTAACGGACAAGCGCTCAAAAGAAGGGGGTTATCCCCCTTCTTTGTTTTATTATGGACAGCGGATTCAAAGACGAAATAACGGTGCTTCCGTCGGCCTTCGGCGCGTCCGGCGTGCGTGTGAGCCGCCTTGTCCCCGGCAGGCCTTCGGGCACGCATGCCTTGCTTCTGCACGGCGTGCACAGCAGCGCAAACCTCTGCCACAGAAATAAATTCCGCCGTCTCGCCTTGATACTCGCCGGACGCGGCATAACGCCGTGGCTCTGCGAGACGAGCAGGAACGCGACAAACCGCGAAAAAAGCGGCGATATGCCGCTCGCATGGATAAAGGAGTCATTCGGCGGCAAAACCTTCCTCGACGAATACAACGACTGCCTCGCGGCGCTTAAGCTCGCGCTCGCGCAAAAGCCCCGCCGCCTGTGGATTTGGGGCTTCTCCCTCGGCGGCATAACGGCTCTGTTGCTCGCCCGCTTGAAAGAAATTCATGTAAACCGCCTCGTCCTCGCGGGCACCGCGCTTCGCGCCGTGCCGGAAGCGGAGGAAAAGATGCTGCCTCTGCCCGTGCTGTCAACGCTGCGCTCCGCCGTCGCCCCCGATATGGTAGAGGAAGTCCGCGCCGACGAAGCCTTTGCCTTCCGCGGCTCTCAGGACGCGCTCTTTACGGAAGAAGCCTGCCGCTCGCTGCTCGCAAGTCTGAATATACCAGCGGCAAAGAAAAAGTTCCACTCGATAGAGGGAGCCGACCATTCACTGAAAACACGCGGCGGAAAATACGACCCGCTCATAATGGACGAAATGCTCTCTTTCATGGAGGGAATATGAAGCTGAAAATTCTCGCGGCGGCGCTTGCCGTCGCGCTGTCTGCGGCCTCCGCGCCGGCCGCCGATATAGATTACAGAGAATTTCAGGAAGAGCCTCTCGAGACTGCAATCCGCAAACTCGCCTCCCCCGGCGGCAACGTGTGGGACAAAGCCGAAATGCTCTCTGGCGGAGCGCCCGACATAGTGCAGAAAGTGATTTGGCCGCTGCGCGTCGGCTATATAGGGCGCGGGCTGAAACGCACGGGACGGCGGCGGCACTACGGCGTGGACCTTTCCGCGCCGCGCGGCACGCCAGTATACGCCGTCCTTGACGGCATAGTCGAAGTCGTCTCAAACAACGGCCCCGGCTTCCACGGCTACGGCCGCGTAATAGTGATAAACCACGGCGGCAGACTCTGGTCCTACTACTCGCATAACTCGGCGAACTACGTAAAGGTCGGTCAGCGCGTAAAACAGGGCGACAAAATAGCCGCGGTCGGGCGCACGGGACGCGCGACTGGCAATCACCTGCACTTTGAGCTGCGCAACGAAAAAGGCGTTCCGCTCGACCCTATGAAATACCTTCCCGAAGAAGGCCGGCTTCCGCGCCGCTGAAACGCAACAAAAAAACCGGCTTCCCGCCGGTTTCCGCCAATCGCTGAAAATCCGTCAGATTCCCATAAGCACCATGCACGAGGTCATCGCGACGACGCTTATCATTATCGATATAGCACCGGTGAAGCTCGCCATTCCGACGTCGCCGCCGCATTTCTCGGTAAAAATCGGGCAGAGCGTCGAAACAGGCGAAAAGGCTATCAGCGCGAGTATCTGGCGCGTCACGAGAGGGAAGGGTGTGTAAAAATAGAACAGCAGCGCAAGCGCGCACGATGCGGCATAGCGCGCGGCAAGCGTGGAAATCACCGTCCGCAGCTCCGCGCCCTTTGTCTTGACCTCAAGCAGAAGGCCTATCATAAACATCGCGACAAAAGCGTTCGCCGCGCCGACCGGAGAGGCGAGCTTAATTATCCAGCCCGGTATGGCCCCGACGAAGGTTGCCCAGAGCGTCGCCGCTACATAGACAACGAATGGCGGGGTAGAAAAGATCCGCTCGGCGAACTCTCTCAGAGTCGGGCGCGCGTCGCTGCCGAGCGACGGCAGCGCGGAGACGATCGCGTATGTTCCGCCGCAGGCGAAAACCGAATTGCCCAAGTCGAACATACAGGTAACGAGGATGCCCTGCGGGCCGAGAGCCCCGCCTATATAAGGCAGTGAGAAGGTGCCTATCTGATACCCCGGCAGTGCGAACATATGAAAGATCTTGTTGTTCCGCGACGACCGCGTCGAAAGACTCCACGAAACGCAAAGCAGCACTGCGTTGCAGACCGCTCCGAGCACAGCCACGGCAAAGAGAGAGAAATCTCTCTGGTAGCTGGCGAAGCCGGTGATAATGGCGGCAGGCAGTGTGATATTGATGCAGAGTTTGACGACGGCGTCCGCGTCGCTCTTTGAAAACATTCCCGCGCGTTTCAGCGCGTATCCCAAAACTATCATAAATATGGACGCTGCGGCCCGTTCAAGAGGCGTCATCCCCACGCCATCCCCTTCTCCTTTTGTCTGACAGGCGCGCGCGAAGAGCCGCGCCGTGACGTGATGAATTATATACCATAAGGGCACGCTGTTTAAGCGAGGAAAACTGCGCGGCTCGCAGGCGGGCGGGAAAAATTTCTTCCCGTCGCGCGCGGCGCCTAAAGAAATTTTCGCGCGCCGCGGGCGCGCGAGCGGAGAAAGTTTTCAGCTTCGGCGAGTCCCGCAAAGCCGCGGCGCTTCAGCCCGTTTTCTATGATTTGCTCCGCGTAGCTCACGCCGAGCGCTTCAAGGCGCGTTACGCGCGCGAGCAGAAGGCGGAGCGTCCGCTCCGAATACGTAAAGAATTCGCCAAGCTGATAAGTCTCTATCGACGTTTCACCGCCGCGCGCCGTCCCGCGCAGAGGGCGCGCGTGAGAGGCAACGAACGGCCATCGCGCGGCGAAGGCTTCGTTTTGCGGCGCGAGTTTTTCCGTTACGGCGCGGGCCAGTTTTTTCTTTTCTTCGGAGACTCGCGGAAGAAGCGAGGCAAGCTCGCGGTTTGCCTCGGGCTCGTCTACGCACATCATATAGCCGTATTTTTCCGCAAGCGGGTTGCGGCCGGCCGCTTTCGCCTCCGTCAGATCGCGCAGCCAGCTTTCAAGCAGCGGCTCGTCCCACGCGTCGTACTGACTCGCGCGCATCGCGCCGAATGTCTGAAAGTCGTCCTGACAGGCGGCGCGTCCTCCCTCGTTTCGCACTTTGTCGAAAAATTCCCATTCGAGCGCGATTATATCGCCGGTAAGTTTTTCCCTGTTCATCCTTCATCCCGCCGTTACGCTAAGTTTTCGCAAGTATTCGCTTTTTATGCGGCGCGTCACCTCTGTCGCCTGAGCGACAAGGAAGGGGTCGCGCGATGAGCTCAGCCCTTGCGACCTAAGCTCCGCGCTCACGCGGCCGCAAATTGATTCTATCAGATTTTCGCGCTGCCGGTTCGGCTCGTAAAGCGCCGCCGTTTCTCGCGCGGCTTCATGAAGTTTCGGAAGCTCCGACGCGCTTTTGAAAAGCCACTTGTAGTAGGGCGCGTAGCGGCGGTTCAGCAGATGGAGCGCGGAGAGCGCGGCTTTTGTGAATTCGGAAAGAGCAAGTGCGGCCGCCACCGCGTCGCCGCGTTTTACGGAGCGCGGGTAGTTGTACTGGCCTGCCTGCGCCATGGCAAAGAGCCGGGCGGCGAGTTTTTTCAGGCGCACTTCCTCGGGGTAGCAGGGAAGGAGCGCTGCACGGATGCGGCTGAACTCGCCTTTAGGATCGTCGAAGACCTCGCCGCTTGTTGCCGCGGCAAGAGCATGTTCGGGAACGCGTAGCCACGCAGCCTCGCTTTCCGGGATTCCGCGCGCGCCTGTGAAACGGGCGTAGAAATCCCCTATTCGCGTCACGCCGACACGAGAGGCCGCCTGATCCGTCGTCACGCGGCGAACGCCCATAAATTCCGAGGGGAGGCTGTCATAGAATTTTTTCAGCTCCGCGCCGAACTCCGCGTAATCTTCGTCGGCAAGCCAGAGACAGAAGGCGGGGCCGAAGTCGTGGTCGCGCGAAATTTCGTCGTCGAAGCCGAGACATTCCGAGCCTTCGCCCGCGAGTCCCGCCGCAACGCGCGCGGCGCGTTCCCCGAAGCGCGCCTTTATTCCGTCGCGCGCGCAGCGGAGATAGTATTCGCGGCAGAGCTCAAGCCCTTTCATCGGAAAGTTCCGCGAGATCCCGACGCGGGTTCGGCGAGCGCCCTGTATCTTGCCGCTTCGTCGGCTCTGCCCGCCGCCTCAAGCGACTTGGCGCAGCTGCGGCAGGCTGCGGCATAGTTCGCCGTGCGGCCGAAAACGCGCTCCACTGTCTCCGCGCTTTTTCTGAAATATTCCGCCGCGAGATTATATTCGCCGCGCGTGTATTCAAGCTGCCCGCGGCATGAAAGCGCGCTTGCCGCGTGCGGGTCGTCCGGGAAGGCCGCGTAAATTTTTTCCGCTCGCGCGAGGCAGCGCTCCGCCTCGGCGCTGTTTTTCGCGGCGAGCATACAGAAGGCCATGTTCGTGCAGCATGTGGCAATCTCTATGTCGTCGGCTCCGGGCGACAGGATGTCAAGCGAGCGCTTGAAGAAGCCGAAGGCTTCGCCTGTCCTCCCGCAGCGCATGAGAGCCTGCGCCATGTTGTTGTACAGACTCGCGAAGCGGAAATCGTCAGGGGCTATGGTTTTTTCGTAAATCGCCGCGACGCGCCGGTAGAGTTCAAGCGCCTCGTCCGTCGCGCGGAAGGCCGTCTTAGACGTGGCGTAGTTAAGAAGCGCGGTCGCGCCGGCGGCGCTTTCTTCCATGCCCAGCTTTTCAAGCAGTTCAATGGCGCGGCGCGCGGATGAGAAGCTCTTTTCCGCATCGCCCCGCACGCGCCAGTAACCGATCAGTTCGCCGCGCAGCGAGGCTTCGGCAGCGGCGTCCCCTTCGCGCGCCGCCTCTTCCGCCATGCGTTCGAGATATTCGCCCGCGCCGCGCACGTCTTTGCGCGCGAGCGCGGCGTCGTAGTTTTTCAGAATTATCTGAGCGTCCATGTTATCACTCCCGCGTCATATTGCCGATACTTCTCCGGCAAATCCGGCGGCGGGCGTCCCCGCGGCAAGAAGCGACTCGCCGTCATAAGAGGCGGCGGTGAAAGTCAGTTCCTTGTTTACGCCGCCGCCGTCCGACGGCGCCGCCGCTCTTATGTAGTTGCGCGTGAGGCCGCGCGCAGCGCCGCCGCTCGCTTCTTCGGTCAGTATCGTGATTTCGTGTCCTAGCCAGCGCGAGCAGAAGGCGCGGTGAAGCGCCGAAGCAACGTCAAGCGCTTCCGCCGTGCGCTCTTTCATCTCGGCTTCCGGCAGAGGGGGCAGAGCCGCCGCTTTTGTGCCGCTTCGCGGCGAGTAGGGAAACACGTGAATTTTCCCGAAGCCGAGATTTTTTATGAAATCCACGCTGTTTTTGAAAGCGGCTTTGCTCTCGGCGGGGAAGCCCACCAACAGGTCTGTGCTTAAATGCAGAGAATCGCCAAGCGCTTTGCGTGCTTTGTCAGCGATTGCCTCGAATTCCCGCGACGTGTAGCCGCGCCGCATAGCGGCGAGCACGCCGTCGTCGCCCGATTGCAGCGGCATGTGCAGATGCTCGCAGAACGCCGGAGTATCGGCGAGGACGGCGAGCAGACGGTCGCTGACGGCAAAAGGCTCGATTGAGCCGAAACGCAGCCGCCTGAGGCCTGGGATCGCGCCGACAGCGCGCACGAGTCCGGGCAGGTCGCTGTACAGGCCGAGGTGTACGCCTGTGAGCACAATTTCCGGACAGCCCGACGATATTATGCGGCGCGCCTCCTCCACTGCCTCGTCCATCGGGCGGGAGACAGGCATGCCGCGCAGGAACGGAACCGCGCAGTAGGAGCAGAAGTGCGAACAGCCGTCCTGCACCTTCAGGAAGGCGCGGGTATGAAGGCGCGGCCTGTCGAGCGCGAGTCTGTCCCAGCTTGAGTCGGTCAGTATCGAGTTGTTGACTTCGTGAAAGCGCCGCGCTCCGGAAAGACGAGCCGCTATCAGTTCGGGGAGAAGGTGCTTCTGCCTGTTGCCGACAGTTATGTCAAGCCGCAGTTTTTCTGTTTCATCTTCGGTCATTTTCTGCGCGCAGCACCCGCAGGCTGCGATTAACGCGCCCGTGTGTTCGCGTCTTAAGCGGCGGATTGTCTTGCGGCATTTCCGGACAGCTTCCGCCGTGACGGCGCAGGTGACTATCACGATGATGTCGGGCGAGTCGTCGTCGCGCCGCGCGCCGCGCGCCTCAAGCGCCGCCGCAAGAGCCTCGCCCTCGTACTGGTTCGTGCGGCAGCCCTGTATGCGGATGGAAAATTTTTTATCGAAAAGCGGGTCGTCAGTCATGTCGCGTGTCGCCGGCTGCCCTCCCGTTCGGCGGGAAGGCGCCGTCTTCTGAATTTATTTTTTAAGCGGCGCGTCCGTCAGCGGATGGATCTTATGTCGCCCATCGCTTTGAAAAGTTCGCGCATAGGCCCCGCGAGCAGTTTCTGGCGCGCATCGAAGATTTTTCCGTACTTTGCCGCCCGCTCGGCGTCTGGTACAAAGCGCTCGCGGAAGTTGATCCACCCGCGCAGCGTTTCTTTTATGTCGCCGATGTCGCCGACCGCATAGGCCGCTACCGCCGCGTCTGCCATGAGGCCGCCCTCGCTGCGTGACGGGATATTGTAGGCGGCGCGCAGTATGTCGGCTTTTATCTGCGTCCATACGCGGCTTTTGCTGCCGCCTTCAGTCCCGATTATCTCGCGCAGCGGGATGCCGCACTCGCGGTAGATTTTTATCATCTGCGCGTATTCGAAGGCAATCGCCTCCAGTATCGCCCGCCACATCGACGCGCGGTCCGCCGAGCCGAACATGCCCGCGAAGACTCCGCAGGCGCCGGGCATATCGGGCCCGGCGCCCTGAAGGTAGGGATAGAAGAGCAGGCCGTTCGCTCCGGCGGGAACTTCCGCCGCGAGAGCGTCCGTCTCCGCGTAGAAAGCGGGGTCGCCCGCGCGGCACGCGACTCTGTCGCGGAACCAGCGCAGCGAGAGGCCGCCCGCGCGTATCATGCTCCAGTAAAAATATGAGTTCTCAAGAGTTCCCGTCGCGAACATCATGCCCGGGGCGGCGGTGATGCGTTCGTCAGGCGCGTCAACCGCGACGGCGAAAATCGACGCTGTGCCGGCGACGTCGGCGGCAAGCCCCGGTTCGAGCATTCCCGAAGCGAGCGTGGACTGCATCGTGTCGCCCGCACCCGCGGCAATCGGTATGCCGGGGCGCAGCCCCATCTTCTCCGCCTCTTCGGGACAGAGGAAGCCCACTATGTGCCACGGCTTTACAACGCGGGGGAGAATTTCCATCGGAATGCCGAGCTCGGCCATCTGGCGGCGCGACCACTCGCGTTTCCGCGCGTCGTAGCCGATGAGCCAGCCGGACATCGTGGCCCAGTCGATAAAGGCTTCGTCCGCGCGCAGCCCGGCGAGTGCGCCGAGCACGAAAGGCCCGTTGTTCACGACCTTCGCCGCGCGTTCGAAACCGTCGTAATTGTTGAGAAACCAGCGCAGTATGAGAGGAGGCATAAATTCGTCGACTATGGCGTTCGCGCTCTCGGTTCGCCAGAGCGGTTTGGCGTGCGCCCGCACGTAGGCGGCCTCTTGCGCCGCGCGGTTGTCGAGGTAGGAGACAAAGGGGGTGACGGGACGCCACTCCTCATCGATGCCGACGATGCCGCATATTATGCCGCTTGCGGTAACGGCGCCTATCTCCGCGGGGTCGACGCCGGACTTGGCGAGGCACTCGCGCACTCCCTCGCGAACGTTTACAACGAAACCGTCCGCGTCCATCTCTGCGCGTCCGGGCTTCGGATAACAGATTTTATTCTCGCGGTAGGCCTCCGCGACAAGCCGTCCGTCCAGCGAATAAACCGCCGTCTTTGTCCCCATTGTGCCGCAGTCGGATACGATGTAGTACCGTCCCATCATTACTCTCCGCTCGGCTTCAAAAGAGCGCGCATGTCGACGAAGCTCCAGTCCTGTACGCCGGGGAGCTTGAACCACATTTCGTAACGTTCCGGCACCGTCACGAGCTGGTAGAGAGTGAAGTCTGTCGTGGCGCCGAGATCCTCCAGCCGTGTGTCGAGGATGTCCTTCATGATTTTGTCGTTAATGGCGCCTTTGAAATGTTTCGCGAGAGCGAGCATGTTCTGCCGCCTCGTGCGCGTCATCCAGAAGCGCCTGTCGTCCGGGCGCGGCAGCCCCCACGAAAATTCCGTGAAATGTTCCGTCAGCACAGTCAGCCCGAGGCGCGAGTGAGACTCGCGGCGCTTGACGTCAAAGACCGGCCATTCAAAGCATCGCGCCGTCTGGCCGTCGGCCACGCCGACTATATAGGCGTAATTCGCTTTTGTGGTTTTGAAGAAGCTCTCTATCTCGTCGAGCGTTGACGCGTCGAAAAGGAAGGCGAGGAGTTCGACGACCGCCGGAACGCGGCTGTCGTACCACAGAGCGCCGCCCGAAGGCATTCCGCTATTGAGCTCGAGGAAAATTCCCTTTTCATTCATGCCGTTTACCGCGCTGATCCCGCCGGCGTAGCCGAATGTCGCGACCGAGAGAGAGCTGTCGCCGGGGTGGAAACAGGCAAGCGCGAGGTCGTCCGATAGTTCGCGGAACCACGGCAGATAGTCGTAGTTGCGGCCGTAGACGAGAGGGCCGTCGGAATAATCCCCCCAGGCCGCGATGCCTGTGCCCCGCTGCGGCTCAAGCGTCTGCGCCGCGATGACCTCAATCGCGTTGACCAGCTTCAGCTCGTCGGGGGTAAGCCCCGACGTCTCGCTCATGCCGCGCATCAGCGATTTGAATTTATACGGGTAGTTGGCGAAGAACTTGCCGGCAGAGAGCGCGATCGCCTCGGCATTCGCGGCTGAACGGGCCAGCCTCTCGACGCTTTTTTCGTAAATGTCGCGGAGCTCGCCCGCCATCAGCGCGCCGTACTGCCGCCCCATCTCGCGCCACGTGCCGCAAAGCTCGATAACGCTGAGTCTCCCGTTTTTGGATTTCGAACCTTTCTCAAAAGTATCCATGTGTCAACCTCCCATCGCAAGCGGTCGTGATATTATTATACAATGGCGATGTCTCAAGAGAATACGCAATTTGAAAAACTAAGGAGGCGCGCCCTGTGACCGGAAAGATTTCCGCTGCGGATATAAAAAAAATTCTTGACGCGAACGAAGAGAAGCTTCGGCGCTATATCTTTCTGCTCTCGCGCGCGAACGAGCTGGCGCGGCTCACGGGGCCATCCGACGAGGAGACGCTGTGGCGCGCCCACGTGGCCGACTGCGCCTCGGCCGTGCCGCTTCTGCCGAAGAGCGGAAACGTCATAGACGTAGGGACGGGCGGAGGGCTTCCGGGCATCGTCTGGGCCGTCTGCCGCCCCGACCTCGCTTTCACTCTGCTTGACAGCGTTTCGCGCAAATGCGAGCTCGTGGACAAAATAGCCGCGTCAATGGGGCTGGCCAACGTTTCCGTCGTCTGCTCGCGCTCCGAGGACTACGCGAAAAATTTTTCATCTCGCTTCGACGTCGCGGCGGCGCGAGCCGTCTGCCAGGCGGGAGTGCTCGCGGAGTATCTCGTGCCTTTCGTGAAAAAGGGAGGCAGGCTGATGGCCTTCAAAGGGCCGAAGGCGGAGGAGGAACTGGCGCCCGCTTCGGGGCGCTGGAAGAGGCTCGGCCTGTCGGAGCCTGCCGTGATAAGCTACCCTCTTATGGACATGGAGCGCCGCCTGGTCGTCTGGCACAAGAGCGCGCCGACGCCCAAAGGCATACCGCGCCGTCCCGGAATGGCGGAAAAATTCCCGTGGTACCTCGCTGACGAAAAAAAGAAATAACTCTGCGGTGCGCGAGAAAGCTCCTGCGCGCTGCGGAACCGCGCACACTCGCGGCGCGGATTTATAAAAAAGCCCCCGCGCGAAGCGGGGAAATTCCTGCTAAAAGGTGTTAATTCCGGAGGTTTTCATAAATGAAAGAAACGCACGACGTCTGCTGTCTCACGCCCGGGAACAAGAAGACCGTCTTCGCAATGATATTTCTGCACGGGGTGAACGACATGCACTCAACTGCTCTCCCGACTGTTATACCCATGCTCGCGCAGTCTATTTCCCTCACACTGAGTCAGGCCGGGCTTCTCAACGCTCTGTTCGGGATGGGCAACCTCTTCGGGCAGCCGGTGTGCGGGTACATCGGCGACAAACTCAGGCGTCCCTGGCTCGCCGTGTGGGGACCCCTTCTTTCCATCTGCGGCGCGTCGCTGCTGCCGCTTTCCCCGAGTTATGGGACGGCGTTCATCTTCATAGGCATGATGAGTTCCGGAACCGCGCTCTTTCACCCACAGGGGACCGGGAGATGCGGCTTGTCGGCGGGAGGCAGGCTCGCTTTCTTCCTGTCGCTCTTCCAGGCGAGCGGCGGCATCGGAAGCGCCGTCGGCCCGCTTTACATCGTCTTCATGATATCCATGCTCGGCAAGAGGTACTTCCCCGCAGTCATTATCCCGATAGGGTTCGCATTATGCCTCTACATATGGCGTCACGCGGGGTTCGCAGCAGAGCCGGCCCGCGGCGGCGAGAAGGAGAACTTCATCTCCAGCCTGCGAAGGCTGGGGTCGAGGATATTCCCGATAGTTGCCATAACGAGCATCAGGGATGGAGTTTACCAGTCGATGAGGGTTTTCCTTCCCACGCTCATGATATCACGCGGCGGCTCCATAGAATTCGGCGGCGCGGCGCTCTTCGCCGCAACTTTTGCCGCGTCTCTCTCGGGCATAATAGGCGGCAGACTCGCCGACAAAATCGGAGACGAGAAGATTCTTCTTGGAGCCTTAGCCGTGTCCCCGCTCTTCCTGATTACAGGCATCCGCGGAAGCGGCGTTTTCTGCTTCGCCATGCTCCTGATAGGCTTCATGTTCCTGGAGGCGAGTGCGCCCGTCTCCACGGCCATGGCGCAGCGCCGCTGCCCCGAGTCGCGAAGCATGGCGAGTTCCCTTGCCAACGGCGTTTCATGGGGGATAGCCAACCTTTCAGTCACGCCGACGGGGATACTGGCGGATTACTTCGGCCTGCAGGCGACGATGAACGCCGTCGCTTTCCTGCCGTGGCTTGCGATTCTCTGCCACATCGGATCCAGAGAGCTCGGGAATCGCAACGGCTGAAGCCGTGGCGTTTTTTATTTTATTTGCGCCGCGCGCGCATACTAAAGACCCCCGCATGAGGCGGGGGCTTTTTTATTTCGGCGCGCGTTCGGCCGCTGCGTTTTTTATTCGTCGAAGATTGAGACAATCTCGCCGTCCAAGATTCTGTTTGTGTTCTTCACGGCGCAGAAGTTTCCGCACATTGTGCAGGTGTCCTCTTTTTCCGGTTTTGACTCGGCGCGGTAGCGGCGCGCTTTCTCAGGATCCATCGCGAGCGCGAACATTTTCTCCCAGTCGAGGCGCTTTCGCGCCTCGCTCATTTTCCAATCCCATTCGGCCGCGCCCGGCACGCCCTTCGCGATGTCCGCTGCATGCGCGGCTATCCGAGCCGCTATGATGCCCTCTCTGACATCGTTCACGTCCGGCAGGCGCAGATGCTCAGCCGGCGTGACGTAGCAGAGGAAAGCGGCTCCGCACGAAGCGGCGACGGCGCCGCCGATGGCCGAGGTGATGTGGTCGTAGCCGGGCGCCACGTCCGTCACTATCGGGCCGAGCACGTAGAACGGCGCGCCGTGGCAGAGAGTCTTTTCTATCTCCATGTTGGCAGCGATCTGGTTGAGCGGCATGTGCCCCGGCCCCTCTATCATCACCTGCACATCCTTCGCCCACGCCCGCTTTGTCAGCTCGCCGAGCGTGATCAGCTCGCCGATTTGCGGCGCGTCCGTAGCGTCTGCGACGCAGCCGGGACGGCAGGCGTCCCCCAAGCTCAGCGTCACATCGTATTCGCGGCAGATTTCGAGTATTTCGTCGAAACGCTCAAAAAAAGGATTTTCCTCGCCGGTCATCTCCATCCAGGCGAACATGATGGAGCCGCCCCGCGAGACTATGTTCGCGAGACGCTTCGCGCGCTTGAACTTCGACGCGTTGTCGCGGTTCATGCCGCAGTGTATCGTCATGAAATCGACTCCGTCTTCCGCGTGCATCCGCACTGTGTCAATCCACTCGTCGGAGGTGATTTGCGCGAGCGGCTTCGCGCAGCGCACGACGGTGTCGTATATCGGCACGGTGCCGATCATCGCGGGACAGCTCTCGGTGAGGCGACGGCGGAAGGCCCGTGTGTCTCCGCATGAGCTGAGGTCCATTATCGCCTCGGCCCCCATGTCGACGGCGCTTTTCACCTTTTCAAACTCCATCTCAAGGTCCGTCATGTCGCGCGACGTGCCGAGGTTCACGTTTATCTTCGTCTTCAGCGCCGAGCCGACGGCGCAGGGCGAAAGTTTTTTGTGCAGCCTGTTGCAGGGGATTATCGCGCGGCCTTCCGCCATCTGGCGCATGAGTTCCTCCGGCGCAATTTTTTCCTTCGCGGCGGCGGCTTCCATCTCTTTCGTGAGCAGGGAATTTCTCGCCGCTTCCATCTGAGTCGCGTATGCCATGTGATTCACTCTCTTTCGCGAAAAATAAAGCGGGGTTTGCCCGCACGGACGTTCCCCGCCAAAAGACCGACGTCAAGTCTTCCTGCGGCGGCATTACCCGCGTCAGGTTCAAGGGTCGAAGCTCGGAGCTTCCTCTCAGCCCGCGGCACGGGCTCCCCCGCTTGTTTGCTTGCGTTTATTAGAACATCGGCGCGGGCCTTTGTCAACAAGCGCACGTCCGACTCGCGTTAAAAAAATTTTTCCACGTCTTTCTTTTCGTAGTAAAATGAACTTCGGTGTGTGTACACAATTCCCGCAGCGGGGAGAGGAGTTTACGTAGCAATGAACATCGCTGAAGAGATACGCAGTTTCAGAGCCGCCGCAATAAGCGCGGAAGGCGCCGCGAAGCTCGCCGAAGCGGCGAGGCGCGCGCGCATGTGGGCCGTCGTCGCGACGTCCGCGGCAAATAGCGGACATCCCGCCGGCGCCCTGTCCTCGATAGATATATATATGACGCTGCTCGGCGCGGCGAACGTCTCGCCCGATTTCGCGGACTCGCCCGACCGCGACCGCGTCGTCATAAGCCACGGGCACACATCTGCGGGCTTTTACGCGGCTCTCGCCGAGTACGGCTTCTTCGACGCTAAGGAAATGGCGGCGAACTTCCGCCGCACGGGCAGCCCTTATCAGGGACATGTGGAGCGCGCCGTTCCCGGCGTCGACTGGGGAACTGGCAACTTAGGCCAAGGGCTTGCAGCGGGTGTGGGCTTTGCTCTCGCGGCGCGAGCCCGCGGCTCGAAAGCGCGCACGTGGGTCGTCATGGGCGACGGCGAGCAGGTCAAAGGGCAAGTGGCGGAGGCGCGCCGCATAGCGGTCAAGGAAAAACTTTCCTCGCTGACCGCGGTTGTCGACTGGAACGACATTCAGATATGCGGACGCATAGACGACGTGATGCCTGCCGATATACCGGCTCTTTGGGCGGCCGACGGCTGGAAGGTCATCGTATGCGCGGGGCACGACTACTCGGAGCTTTACCGCGCCATGAAAGAGGCTGCGGAATACGACGGGCCGGCGGTCGTCCTCTGCCGCACCACGATGGGCAAGGGCGTCTCTTTCATGGAGGACAGGCCAGACTACCACGGAAAGGCGGCATCTGGCGAGAAGCTCGAAGCCGCGCTCAAAGAGCTCGGCGGAAGCATGGAGCTTTTTAAGTCCGTTCTTGAGGCGCGCAAAGGCCCGCTGCCCGTATGCCGTGCCCCGAAACGTTTCGAGCCGCGGCTGGATACCGGGACGCCGCGCACCTATACGAAAGAAGATAAAAAAGACAACAGAGGAGCCTTCGGCGCGGCGCTCGCGGAAGCAGGCGCGCTCAACAGAGGAAAACCCGGAGCCACGCCGGTCATCGTCTTTGACTGCGACCTTGCCGGCTCCGTCAAACTGGACGGCTTCGCTAAAGCGTGCCCCGAGAACTTCATCGAGGCGGGAATTCAGGAACACGCCACAGCGACGGCGGCGGGCGCCGCGTCAACGGCGGGAGTCGTAGCCGTGTGGGCCGACTTCGGCGTCTTCGCCTGCGACGAGGTCTATAACCAGCAAAGGCTCAATGACATTAACCGCGCGGGAATAAAAACCGCGCTCACTCACGTAGGCCTCGACGTCGGCGAGGACGGCATGACGCACCAGTGCATCGACTATGTCGGTCTGTTCCGCAACACCTTCGGCTGGAATGTCGTCGTTCCGGCCGACCCGAACCAGACAGACAGAGCGACGCGGTGGATGCTCTCTCAGCCGGGCGGCATCTGCCTGGCAATGGGGCGCAGCGCGCTTCCCGTCGTGCTTAAAAAGGACGGCTCGCCCTTCTACGGCGGCGGATACGAGTTCCGCGACGGGGCGATAGACGTGCTGCGCGAGGGGAAAGACATCGCAGTGCTCACAATGGGGCATCTCGCCGGACGCGCCGTGGAGGCGGCTGACGCGCTTGCCGGGGAAGGCGTCGGCGTTGAGGTGCTGCATTGCGCGACGCCCCTTACGATGGACGCGGAAGAACTGCTTGCGCTCGTAGGAGATCTCCCGCTCGTCACCGCCGAAGACCACCACGTCGAGACGGGAATCGGCGCGATAGCCGCGCTTGCCTTCGCGCGCGCCGGCAAAGCCGTGAAAATCAGAAATCTCGGCGTGACACGCTACGGCGCATCGGGGCCGAACAGCGAGCTGCTCGCGTCCGCGGGACTTTCCGCGGAGGGCATAGCCTTTGCCGCCAAGGAACTTCTGAATGATTAACGAAGGCGATCTCGTCTTTATCTGGAACCCTAAAAAAGGCGACAGCTTCCTGATCAAGCTGCGGCAGGGGCAGTCGCAGGGGACGCACTTCGGGCAGATCAAACATTCCGAAATCATCGGGCGTTGTTTCGGAGAGGGCATTAGGACGCCGAAGGGAGAGGTCTATTATCTTCTGCGGCCGACGCTCGGCGAATACACGCGCAGGCTGAAACGCCAAACGCAGATAGTTTTCCCGAAAGAGGCGGGCTTTATCATCGAGCATCTGAACGTCTTTCCCGGCTGCACGGTCGTGGAGTGCGGCACAGGCTCCGGCAGCCTATGCTGCACCTTCGCCCATTTCGTCGGCGACACGGGACGCGTCTGCACCTATGACCGCCGCGAGGAGTTTTCGGCCCTCGCGAAAAAGAACGCGGAGAAGTGGGGCGTAGCGCACAGGATAGAATTCAACGTGCGCCCGCTTGACGAGGGTTTCAAAGAACGCGACGCGGACGCCGTTTTTCTCGACGTGCCGACGCCGTGGGAGTATATCGACAAAGCATACGAAGCTCTCGCCGCCGGCTGTCATCTGGGCATACTGGTGCCAACGACAAACCAGATTTCCGAGACGCTGCGCGCGCTCCAGACGTTCAACTTCGCGGACGTCCAAGTGGCAGAGATAATGCTCCGCTACTTCAAGACCGAACCGAACCGCGTTCGTCCGGAGGATATGATGATCGGACACACGGGCTATCTCATCTTCGGGGTAAAAACTCTGCCGCTTCCCGCTACAGAACAGGACGATGAAACTGGTGCGGAAAAAGAGCAGCCGCGCGGCAGCGCACTCGAAGAAGACGCGCACTGCAAAAGCGAAGATGAGGAGGCCGCGCCGGGAATTGAGTGAGAACCGTCTGCTACTTCATATATGCTGCGGGCCCGACGCCACAGTTCCGTGGCCGGAACTGACGCGCGAGGGTTTCGATACAGCGGGATATTTCTACGGCGGCAACATCCACCCGCGCGAAGAATACGAACGCAGGCTGGAGGCCGCGCGCGCCGCGGCGGCCGCGGCGGGCGGACGGCTCTTTACACCGGTCTACGAGACCGGCGGCTGGTTCGGCGCTGTGCGCGGCCTTGAACATGAGCCGGAGCGCGGCGCAAGGTGCGCCGTCTGCTTTCGCCTTCAGCTTGAGGCGGCGGCCGTCTGCGCGCGTAAAAAGGGATTTTCGCACCTTTGCACCACCCTCACGATAAGCCCGCACAAGGACGCCGCTCTTATAAACGAAATCGGCGCGGATGTCGCGTCGGAAAACGGCCTCTTGTGGGAAAAGCGCGTCTGGCGCAAAGGCGACGGCTTCAGGCGCTCCGTGGCGGAAAGCAGACGGCTCGGACTTTACCGGCAGAATTACTGCGGCTGTCTCTTCTCCATGAGAGAGCCGGCCGTCACGGAGGTGAAATAAAAATGGCGGATAAACACAAACTTCCCGTCGGCAAGCTTCCGCCCGAGGCGCTTCGGCGCAGCGTACTCTCGTATACGGGCGCGCACCGTCCGGAGGTTTTGATCGGCCCAGGCGTAGGTGAGGATGCCTCGGTGATAAGCTGGCCCTCCGGCAAATATCTCGTCTTCTCCTCCGACCCTGTGGTCGGTGCCGACAAAGGAGCGGGAAGACTGCTTGTCCGGATAAATTCAAACGACATCGCTTCAAAGGGAGGAGACCCCGCTTATCTTGCCGTCACGCTGATACTGCCGCCGTCTGCGGGTGAAGAGTGCGCGAGAGGCATAATGAGCGAAATCGACGAGGAATGCCGCGCGCAGGGCATAGCTGTCGCCGGCGGCCACACTGAGTTCAACGACCGCTACGACCGGCCCGTAATAATGGGCGCGCTGATAGGCACGGCGGACAAGGTCATGCGCGCCGGCGATATATCGGAGGGCGACCTGATTATCGTGACGAAGCACATCGGTATCGAGGGAATGTCCATACTCGCTCTCGACAGGCCGGAGCTTCTCGCTCCTTTTATGAGCGAAGAGGAAATTGCCGAAATAGTCTCCTGGGCCGGAATGACCTCGGTTCTTGAAGAATCGCGCGCCGTGCGCGACTATGCCAAGTTTATGCACGACCCGACGGAGGGTGGTTTCCTCGGCGGCCTTGACGAAATTTCCGCGCTCTGCGGTCTGCGGGCGGAGCTCACGCGCGGGGCGCTGCCTGTTCACCCTCTGACAAAGCGCGCGGCTGAACGTCTGCGCTTCAATCCGCTGAAACTGATAGCGTCAGGCAGTCTGATTGCCGTCATTCCGCCCGAAACGGCGGGTGACGCGCTCGCCTCTCTCAAAACCGCCGGCTTTGACGCGGTCATTGCGGGGCGCATGGGCAAGCCTCTTGCCGAAGCTCTTCCCGAACCCGAGGAGGAGTTATGGCGTCTGCTTAAGATGGGCGGATAATGGAGCGGGAATATATTCTTGCGCGCGCCGCGCGCCTTCGCCTTGAAATGAGCAAAAGCGGCGCGCGGGCCTTCGTCGCCCTCAACGACGAGGACTCGAACTGGGAGAGTCTATTTTACCTGAGCGGCTTTCGCTGCACCGCTGGAGCCATAGCCGTCTACGCAGACGCGGAGCCGGAGCTTATTCTTGACGGGCGCTACGCTGAAGCGGGACGCGCGCGGTCGCCTTACACCGTGAAGCTCCCGAAAGAAAGCCTCGTCAGCGGTTTGCGCGAGAGTCTGCGCCTTCACGGAGCCGAAGAGATTCTCTGCGAGGCGAGAAAAACGTCGCACAAAAACTGGCTCGCGCTCTCCTCCGATTCCGGACGCTGGCGCGACGGAGGAGAGGCGATGGAAACTCTGCGCCGCGCGAAAGACTCGGAAGAAATATCCTGCATAAGGCACGCCGGAGAGATAGCTTCGCGGGCTTTTCTTGAAACGATCTCATCGGTAAAGCCCGGCATGACCGAGAAGGAATTTGAATCTCTGCTCAACTTCCGCATAAACGCGTCGGGCGGCACAACGGCCTTCGACATGATTGTGGCTTCGGGCCCGCGCGGCGCTGTGCCTCACGGACGCGCGACTGAGAGGCCGATGGAGCGCGGCGAATGCGTCACGGTCGACTGCGGCGCACGGTGGAAAGGCTATTGCTGCGACATCACACGCAATTTCTCGATAGGCGCGCCGACTGACGAGGCTCTCGCTCTGCACGCACTCGTAAAAGAGGCGCATGACGCGGGTGCCGCCGCTCTCAAGGCGGGTGTTTCGGGCGGCTCCGTTCACGCGGCTGCTGCGGCGGTTTTCGCGCGCGAAGGCAAAGAAAAATATTTCACTCACAGCCTGGGCCACGGCATAGGTCTTGAAATCCACGAAGAGCCGTCTCTCTCGCCGCGGCGCGACTGCGTTCTCGCCGAGGGCGACATCGTGACGGTAGAGCCTGGCCTTTACCTCCCCGGCGAAGGCGGCATGAGGCTTGAGGACGATTACATAATAACGGGAAGCGGCGCCGAAGCTCTGACAGAGTCTCTCGCTCGGGAGCTTTTCGTTATTTCATAACAATCGCGCTGTGCTATAATGTCCGCGTAGAGTTGTCTGCTACCCAAGACGCCATGAAAAGGAGAGAAATTACATGAAGAAGTATGTCTGCACAGTATGCGGTTACGTGTATGACCCCGAGATAGGCGACCCCGATTCCGGGATAGCCGCGGGAACAGCCTTTGAAGACATCCCCGACGACTGGGTCTGCCCCGTCTGCGGCGTCGGCAAAGAAATGTTTGAAGAGCAATAAGAGAGAGACGAAAAAATAAAAAATTTCCCGCCTCGCGCAAGAGGCGGGATTTTTTTCGCGCGAAGTGACGGCGGCTTAGCTGCTCCAAGGCCCGCGCCGGCGGTTGACGAAAAAGGCGAGATTGTGTATCATGGTTATCACAACAGAATACAAAGAGGCAGATGTTCGGGAATCAGGTGCGAAACCTGAGCGGCCCCGCCACTGTAACCGCGACGAAGCGCAAAGCCACTGGAATACGGGAAGGCGCGCTGGTAGGAAGAACGGAAGTCAGGAGACCGGTCTGTGACTCTTTGAGAGGCAATCTCTGCGCGGGCGGAGATTGCCGGAAGCGTTTAACGAGGCGTGTCGCCGCCTCTGCCGCGAATGTCCGAGCCGCCCGCGTGGGCGGCTTTTTTGCGGGAATTTGAAAGAGAGGCGCCGATAAGAGAGCGCCGAGAGGAGGTGGCCGGCGAAAACCGTGAAGCACGGAAGAGACTGTACTTCCTGAAGAAGTGCTGCGCCTTCGCGAAATAAAGGCGCGTTTATAAGAAATTCCACACACCTTCCCCCGCGATGCCCGCGGCGGGGGAATCAAAACACCCGGGGCGGCGTTCCCGACCCGCCCCGTTCGCGATAGATCAAGTTCCCTTTCTGCGGCGGCTTCGGGCTCGTTGGCAACCGGAGCCGCCATCTTTATGCCCCCTCGCCCCGCGCGGGCAAGTTACGCTGTTCCGCAGCGCGCGAAAGAAAAAAGTCCCGCGAGCGCGTCGCGGAATTTTTTTTGTTTATTTTAGTTCTGTTCGCTCTCAGCGTTTTTTGCTGCGGCGCGTTTTTTTTCAAGCAGAGCGCAGTCTTGCGGCAAAATTTCCGCGGCTTTCGCCGAGCGCTCCATCAGCAGCCGGATTATCTCGTCGACAGGGTGCGACATCGCCTTTCTGTGGATTTTGCGAAGAAGATCGGCGGGGGCGCGTTCCGCTATTTCGCGTCCCGCCTCGCCGGTCTTCGCGTGCCACGCGGAATATATCGCGGCAAGCCACTTCGCCTCGGGCGAGATGGTACGGAAGGCGTTCATACCGGCTTTCGCGTCCGGCGCGCTTTCAAGAGTTATGTGGTTCTGCACGCAGTATATGGAAAAGTCGCGAAAGAGCAGCTCCGACTCCACGGCAAGCAGCCGCGCCGGACTGTCGAGACGCAGCGAGAGAGGCGAGTCCATAAATTTCCGGACAAAATCCCAGATATCGAGGCGGTGGCGTCTCGCGGCCGTGAAGAGCTCTTCAAGGTATTCCCTGTGGATTTGTTCCAGAGTTTTTTTCGCGATAGCAGCGCTCGTCTTGCGGTCGTCAAGGCCGTATTCGCCGCAGAGTTCAAGTGTCGCTTTGAGCATGCTTACATCTCCAAAACTGTTTTTCCGCCGGTTTTAAGCACGGCGGCGCGTCTTACGTCAGCCGCGGTGATTTCCTCCGCGTCAAGCGCTGGCGGCAGGCCGATGCGCGCCGCCGATATTTCGTAGTGCAGCAGTTCGAGCGAACGCGCCGGCTCGCTGCGCTCAGGCGAGCATATCGCGGCGAGGCGGGCCGTCTCTTCTATCGCGTCGCGCCCTATTTTTATGTTCGGGTAGCGGGTGCGCGCGACGTGTTCGATTATCCGTATCAGCCGGTCGTGGTCGGGCTCCCGCAGTTCTATGGACTGAAAGCGCCTCTCCATCGCTCTGTCGCAGGCTATGTACCTGCGGTACTCTTCGGAGGTCGTTGAGATAAGCATGCTTATGTCGCCGCCTGTGATGTAGGGTTTGAGAGTGTTGAGCAGGTTCGTGGGGCCCAGGTTTTCGCTCAGGCGGTGCGCCTCGTCGACATAGATTATGATGCCGTAATACCCGGCCTCGTCAAGCACGTGTTTGAAGCGCAAATCTCTTTTTTCTTTTTCCTGATTGATGAGGTCGATGTTGAGCACGACGACGCGCCGGCCGGCAAGGCGCGCGTAGCGCCCTTCATCGATGAGCTCTGCGAGCTTGTGTACCGACGAGGTTTTGCCGCACCCCGCGGGGCCCGTGAGCGCCACGTTGTTCTGCTCCTCCGAGGCAAGAGCGACAGCTATTCTGTCAAGCGCGGCCGTGTCTTCAAGTATATGCTCAATGCCGCGCGTGCCGCGCCCGAGCTGGCGTCCGTATTTCGCGCAGAGCGGCGGAAGTTTGTCCTGCGCCTTTTTCACAGCGTCTCGCCCTCCTCCAGCAGCGATTCAAGCGTAAGTCCGCCGGATTTCGCCTCGCCGTCCGTTATCCAGAGCCTTGCGGCGGCACCGCGCTCGCGGCGCAGTTTTTCACGCGAGCGCAGACGGGCGGGCCGCTTTTCGTCAAGGGCGGCGTAGCGCACGCGTCCGTCCTCCTCGACGGCGCGTATCTCTCTGTCGAGATCGTCCGGGGCGTAGATGACGTCCGCGTCCGATACGTAGGCGGCGAATGCCTTGTTGAGCCGCTCCTCTTTCGTCGCGTGCCATACGCGCCGGTCGCTCAGCGAGTAGAGCGTCTCAATTAGCTGCGCCTCCTCCGCGCGGCTTTCGAGCGAAAGGCGCGAGAAGTTCCCGTAGCCGAATATGAAGCTGAGGTTATCCCAGCTCTGGCGAAATTTATCGAGAAAGTTGATGAGTCCCCACCTGTCAATCTCAGGCGCGAGTATCACGGCGCGGGTGCCGGCGCTTTGAGCCGCGGCTCCGGCTGCGGCGGAAAGCAGTGCCGCGAAGCCTCTGTCCGCCGACGTGTTCCCGCTTGAGCATACAAAGAGCGGTACACCTCCCGGCGATCTGAAATATTCGCCGAGTTTCAGAGTGCGAAGGCGCGAAAGCGTCTCCGCCTTGTCAGTGACAAGAGAGAGCAGAGCGCGAAAGTCCGCGGTGCTCGCGTCGGCCTGCATTTTAACGCAACGCTGGGTGTTTGACGTTTCGGATGTCGTGAAAAGAAGATCCGCGAAGGGCACGGGCGAATCTTTGTCTCCGTTTTTCTGGAACCTCAGCTCGCGCGCGAGAATATAGGCGGCAAGCGCGTACTCTCTTGTGCGCGGCGTTCCGGATCTCTCTGCGACGTCGCGGCTGTGTTTGTCGGGCAAGGCGTTCCTCTCGCCGTTGAGAGCCTTTGTCATGAGCGACTCTATGTATCTGTGCTGGCGGCAGAAGAGCGAAAAGAGATTAAGGCGCCCGGTGACGTCGCTTATCTCGCGTCCGCCCGCGATGTTGCGCAGTACGTTCTTCTCCGTTTCGAGCATATAGAGAATCATGCGGTCTGTCACAAGTTTGCCTAAGTCGTCGAAGAATTTATCGTTGGCGTCGCGCGAGCGGATTTCCTGATAGGCGGCGGTGCGCACGGCGTTCGCGATGTTCGCGCTTGACTCACCGGTCGTCTCGTTCATGACAAACGGCTCTATGAGGTCAGGGAAGACGGAGCCTCGGCTCGCAAGATCGGCCAGCATCGCCTCGCCCTCGCAGCTTTCGTAAAGAGCGCCCGTGTGGTCGAGTATAATCAGCGCGTCCTGCGGGAACTCGCGCGACCACGTTTCGGCGAGAGCGCGGAAGCTGGCGGCTTTTCTATCGTTGCCGCCGAGCATCAGCGTGTTCCCGCCGCGCGCAAGGCCGGGATCGAAATCGGATATGTCAATCATGAAAAATTCCCCGCAAGCGGCTCTGCCGCAGAAGATAAAAAACACACAGGTCAGTATAGCACAAACGCCGGCGTTTTTCGCGCCCGCGAGCCGTTTTTGGAAGCGCGCGGCGC
>CAYVEQ010000010.1:42640-48700 GCA_964450835.1 uncultured Synergistaceae bacterium | reverse complement strand
TCGCTTTTCGCGCCGCCTCGCACGCGGCGCTTTTTTATTTTCCGCACGGGCGCTGATTATTGAGATTGCCGCCCTTTCGTGGTATTTTATTTTGATAATGCGCCGCGCGTTGCGGCTTGCGTGTAACGGAGGCTGTCGATGGCTCGACTGAATATTTTCGCCGCGGCTTCGCTGAGCAGAGAGGAACAGCGCAGAAGGATGACGGAGGCGCCGATTGGGCCGCTCGTTATCTCTCTCGCAATTCCAACGATTTTGAGTATGCTTACGACCGCGCTTTACAATACAGCAGATACATATTTCGTTTCGCAGCTCGGCACGAGCGCGAGCGGCGCGGTCGGCGTGGTCTTCTGCCTGATGGCTATTTTTCAGGCGACGGGCTTTACTCTCGGCATGGGCGCGGGCAGCGTCATCTCGCGCAGACTCGGCTCGGGCGACCTCGCAGCCGCGAGTTCTTACGCCTCCACATCTTTTTTCAGCGCTCTGACGCTCGGCTCCTGCATCTGCCTTTCGGGCCTGCTTTTTATCGACCCTTTGATGCGGCTGCTTGGCTCCACCCCGACTATTCTCCCTTACGCGAAAGCCTACGCGCGGTGGATTCTGCTCGGCGCTCCCGTTATGTGCTGCGCTTTCGTCATGAACAACATCCTGCGCGCGGAAGGTCACGCGGCTTTCGCAATGTGCGGCCTCGTCACCGGAGGCGCGCTCAATATCGCGCTTGACCCGTTTTTTATCTTCACGCTCGGCCTCGGCATTTCAGGCGCGGCTTTAGCCACTCTGCTGAGCCAGTGCATCAGCTTCTCTATCCTGATTTCCTTTTTCCTTCGCGGGAAGAGCATGGTAAAGATACGGCCGGCGAATATCGCGCGGCGCGCCTCGGTTTATTTTGATATCGCGCGCCTCGGCTGCCCTTCCCTCTCCCGACAGGGGCTTGCGAGCATCTCCACCGCCGCTCTCAATGTCAGTGCCGGAGCTTACGGCGACGCGGCCGTCGCCGCGATGTCCATCGTCGGGCGGATATTCCTTTTCATTCTTTCGGTGATGATTGGCTTGGGGCAGGGTTTCACACCGGTCGTCGGCTTTAATTACGGCTCGCGCCGCTTCGGCCGCGTGCGCGAGGCTTTCTGGTTCACGGTCAGAACGGGCATGGCCATGATGACAGTCCTTTCGCTCCTCGGCTGGATATTCGCGCCCGATATTATCGCTCTTTTCCGGGGAGACGACGCGGAGGTCATAGCGATCGGCGCGCGCGCCATGCGTTTCCAGTGCGCGGCGCTGCTCCTGCAGCCGCTCTTTGTCAGCACGAACATGATGCACCAGGCGTCGGGCGCGGCGTTTCGTGCCACGTTTTTGGCCTGCACGAGACAGGGGATATATTTTCTGCCTCTTATCATTGTCCTGCCGCGTCTCTTCGGCATTACCGGCGTCGAGATGACACAGACCGCGTCGGATATTTTCAGCTTCGCGACGAGTCTGCCCTTCCTTTATTTTTTCCTGCGGAAATTGCGCGACGAGTCAAATATTCCCGGAGGATCATCTGTTGACCGGGGTTAAAAATTTTTTATCAGGCGTTTTCTCGACGGGGTCTCGCTCGCTGACAGAGGGTAATATCCCGCTGCTTTTAACCCGTTTTGTGATTCCCTATATGGCGGCGAATCTTCTTCAGGCGCTTTACGGTGCCGCCGACATGATAATCGTGGGGCAGTTCACCGATTCCGCCGGCCTTTCCGCCGTTTCTATCGGCAGTCAGTTTATCTTCATGATCAACAGTATCGTCATAGGCCTCTCGATAGGCGGCACGATTATGATCGGGCGTTTTTTCGGCGCAGGCAGAACCGAGGAGATTCACGGGACTATCGGCACGATGCTGACGCTGTTCTGTCTGATGAGCGTCGTCATCACAACGGGGCTATTGCTTTTTATCGACCCGGTAGTCCGTCTGCTCGGCACACCGGCGGAATCTTTCGCGCCTACGCGCGGATATGTCTTTATCAACGTCGCGGGGCTTGCCACGATGTTCGCTTACAACGCGCTCGCAGCGATTTTCCGCGGTTTCGGCGACTCCACGTCGCCTCTTATCTTCGTCGCCGTCGCCTGCGTGCTGAATGTCTTCGGCGACCTGGCTCTCGTCGGACTGTTCGGCATGGGGGCAGAGGGCGCGGCATACGCCACTGTCGCAGCCCAGGGGTTCTCCGCCTATCTTGCCGTCGTCTACGCGAGGCGCGCGGATTATCATTTCGATTTCAGCCTCGCGAGCATGAGGATCAAATGGGAGAAGCTGACGCAACTGCTGCGCATCGGCCTGCCGATGGCGGTGCAGTTTTCGCTCACCAGCATCTCTTTTATTTTTATTATGGCGACTGTCAGCAAGATGGGCGGGGTAACGGCTTCCGCGGCTGTCGGAATTACGGGGAAGCTCAACGGCTTTACCATGCTCCCTCCTCACTCCTTCGCCGCGGCCATTTCAGCGATGGTGGCGCAGAACATCGGCGCGGGCAAGCCGAGGCGCGCGCGGGATACGATGTTCTCGGGGCTTCTGATTTCGCTCGCTTTCGGCGCGGCGACGTTTGTTCTGCTGTTCTTCGCGCCTGAGGCCGTTATCAGGATTTTCACACCCGACCGCGAGCTCATCGGCGCGACCGCTCTTTATCTGAAGTCTTTCAGCCTTGACTGCGTGCTGGTCTGTTTTGTCTTCTGTCTTAACGGCTTCTTCAACGGCTGCGGTCACACGGCTTTCACGATGATGAACAATATTTTCTGCGCTTTCGCTGTGCGCGTACCGGCGACATGGCTGCTTAGCGGGATAGAGGGCGCGAGCCTCTTCACCGTCGGCTTCGCCGCGCCTCTCGCTTCTCTTCTTACCATAGCGATAAGTCTCTGCTACTTAAAGAGCGGCAGGTGGAAAAATTAAAGCCGAATTGAAAGCGCGGCGCGTCTCCGCGCGCGAAGAAAAAAACGGGAAAGCGCCGCGAAAACAGCAAAGTTTCGGGCTTTTCGCTTTCCTTAAAAACTTTTCTTAAATTTTCAAGAGCGCCGTGTCAGAGGTCGAGTTTCATGTCGCCCGGCTTAATCAGCTTAGCGCGGCGCATGAGCCACGCAATGGCAAACGTGGTGACGGCGGGAAGAATGAAGTGCATCAGCCCTATGCGCAAAAGCACGGAGGGCGACGAACCCATCGCCTCTATCGCGCCGAACTGACCTACGAGGCCGCTTGTCCCCATGCCGGCGCCGGAGGGAACGTTTGTCATTTTGAATATGAGCGTCGATACGGGGCCGAGTATGAAGCTAGCGGCCGTCGGCGGCACCCATATCAGCGGGCGGCGCACGATGTTCGGCATCTGAAGCATGGAGGTGCCGAGCCCCTGTGACAGGAGGCCCGAGAGGCCGTTCTCGCCGAAGGACATGACGGCGAAGCCTATCATCTGCGTTGAGCAGCCCACTGCCGCCGCTCCGGCGGCTATACCCGAGAGGTTGAGCGCGACCGCTATCGCCGCGCTTGAAATCGGAAGCGTGAGTATCATTCCCATGATGGCGGAGACGAGCGCACCCATCGGTCCCGGCTGAAGCTCCGTTGCACGCATTATGAGAAGGCCGAGCGCCGTCATCATGGCGCTGACCGGAGGGCCTATGAGCTTACCCGCCGCCATGCCCGCGACAACTGTCAGAGTCGGCGTCGCGAGTATATCGACGGGCGTTTCTTTTGAGACGGCTTTGCCCGCCTCCGCACCTATGACAGCCGAGACGAAGGCGCCCACCGGGCCGCCCCACGAGTTGCCTGCGAAGCCGGCCGCCGCGCAGGAGAATACGACCATCGGCGGCGCTTTGAGCGCCTGGGCCACCGCCACCGCGATCGCCGGCCCCACCATCTGCCCCGCTATGCCGCCGAATTCGACAAGTATCTGAAGGCCGCACTTCGAGCCTACGGTCCTGAGTATGAGCCCGGTTATAAGAGAGGCAAAGAGACCGACGCCCATTGCGCCGAGCGCCTCTACAAAGTATCTCGTGAACGAAAAGCGGATGTCCTTGCGAGCGAGGAACGCGGAAATATTATTCCGCGCGGGTGAAGATGACAACCTCACCGCCCCCTTGAATGAATTTGGGTGAATTTTATAAGCGAAAGGCGTTTATGTCAAACATACGAAGACGGCTCTCCTCTTATCCTGCGGCAGCGTGACGCGAATAGGGCCGCGCCTGTGCCGCACGGCCCTCTTGTTTTGATTTAAGTTTTTGCGCTACTTCGGAAATCTGCGGCGGCCGGAGCTTTCGCCATCGCGACCTCGCGCGCGCTGACGCATCTCGCCCCGACTCTCGCGGCGCGGCTTGCGTTCTTCGCCGCGTCTTGCGCGGCCGCCGCCTTTTATCTCGCGCAGCGCCGCTATCGGCAGTCCCTCTTTTTCAAGACGTTCGCGGCGCGCCTCCACCATGGGAATGCCGCGCTGCGATATTTCTACAACCGCGCTTGTGTCGCGAAGGCGGATGTTGCCGACGTCCTCGCGTCCGAGTCCCGCACCCCGGCATACGGCGCCCAGCAGCGCCCCGACTTCCCAGCCGTCGTCGCGCCCTGCCGCGAACTGCACCGCGACGCCGTCGGTCATCTCACGCCGGCGGAAACGCTCCCTGCCCTCCGGCCGTTCCGTCCCCCTCGCCTCGCGCCGCGGCTGAGAATCGCGGCGTCCTTTTTCGCGGTCAAGTTCGTACTGCACATCCTCGCGTATCGAATAACCGCCCGGCTGGGCGCCGTAGGCTTTGGCGAGAAGCCCCGAGACAAGCACCGGCGCCTCCTCGCGCGAAAGAAGTTCGCGCGCCCACTCCTCGTACTCGTCGGACTCAAGAGCGTGCTCGATGATGTTGTTTTCAAAACGGATACGCGACTGCCCCTCTATCTCCGCCGCGTCGGGTGCGGGAATCCATTCAAGCGTCAGCTTTGAATGCGACTGATGAAGCATGAACTTGAACTGACGCGCTTCGCGCGCCGTGAGAAGGATAAGGTTGCTGCCCTCGTGTCCCGCGCGTCCCGTGCGCCCGCTGCGGTGAACGAAGGCCTCAAAGTTCTGCGGAAGGCCGTACTGTATGACGTGGCTCACGGCGTCTATATCAAGCCCGCGCGCCGCGACGTCCGTCGCGACAAGTATGGAGACGCGGCCGCCGCGCAGAGCGGAGAGGGCGTTGTTGCGCTCCCTCTGGCTCATGTCGCCGTGTATCGCCGTGGCGTTAAAGCCTATGTCGCAGAGCCTGTCGGCTATATCCTGAGTTTCCGCGCGCGTGCCGCAGAAGAGCAGAGACTTGCTCGGGTTCTCCCATATCAGGACATTCACCAGCCCTTCGAAACGTTTGCGCGACGGTATGATGTAGGCTTTCTGGTTTATGTCGCTGTGCGAGGCCACATCCGTGACAAGCGAAATTTTCTTCGGCGCGTCGAGATACTGCTTTGAGAGCGAAAGCACCTCGGACGGCATGGTCGCGGAGAAGAGCCACGTGCGCTCCACATGTTCCATCGCCTGCAGAATGGCCTCCATCTCGTCGCGGAAGCCCATGTCGAGCATATGGTCGCCCTCGTCCAGCACGACGCTGGTTATCTCCTCCGTTTTCAGCGTGCCGCGGCGCAGGTGGTCGAGGATTCTCCCCGGCGTGCCTACGATAACGGAAGCTCCGTCGCGCAGCGAGCGTATCTGGCGTTCCATGTCGAGTCCCCCGACTAAAGTCGCGACCCGCAGGTCCAGATCCGCGCCGAGCCACGCGAACTCGCGCGCCGTCTGCTGCGCGAGCTCGCGCGTCGGCGAGAGCACTATTACGCGCGGCGTCCTGGCTCCGCGCTCCACGCGGTTCAGAAGCGGCAGAGCGAAGGCGAGCGTTTTGCCGGAGCCTGTGCGCGCCTGCACGATAAGGTCGCCCTCCTCGAGGCTCTCGTCGCGCAGCACGGCTGTCTGCACCGGCATCGGACGCGAAAATCCCTTGCGTTCGATAGCGCGCAGAAGCTCCGGCTTTAAATCGAAATCCGAAAAACTTTCCTGATTTTCCTGCATTACTTAAAAAATACCTCCTGATTATTGAAACGCTTTATAC